>JAGNTT010000028.1 GCA_017987425.1 Candidatus Omnitrophota bacterium | reverse complement strand
GGCCTGAAACGCGATGTCTCCAACGGAAAGGACTTCATCCACCAGGAGAATATCCGGGTCCATGTGGGCGGCGACTGAAAAACCAAGCCTCGAGAACATACCGGAAGAATATCGCTTGATCGGTGTGTCGATAAATTCACCCACACCGGAAAACTCGACGATCTCATCAAATTTAGAATCGATCTCTTTGCGGCGCATCCCCAGAATGGTCCCGTTTAAATACACATTCTCGCGGCCCGTCAGTTCAGGATGGAATCCGGCGGTCACCTCGATCAAAGCCGAAAGACGGCCGTTAATCTTCATCGAACCTTTATTGGGCTTAATGATCCTCGATAAAAGCTTAAGAATTGTGCTTTTTCCGGCGCCGTTCGGCCCCATGACGCCGACGACATCACCCTGTTTGATGTCGAAGCTGACATCTTTGACCGCCCAGAACTCGCGGTCTTCCAGTTTGCTGTTGCGGTCTTCCCGCTTGAACATATTCGGAATGGCATCGCGCAGGGAATTGAGCTTTTCTCCCTTACGGAATTTTTTCCAGACCTGGTTGAATTCGATCGAGTTCTGTACCATATGCGTTAAATATTTTCCGCAAACAGCGGTTCCGTTTTATGAAAAATCCATGTACCGAATAAAAACGTGCCGATACATGAGACGATGGCATACATCGCCCAGAAAGGCTGCGGCGACTGGTGATAAACAACAGTGTAGTTAATCCCTTCCAAAAGGCTTCCGATCGGGTTGATGAGCATGATGGCCTCCCACCGCCCGAACGCGCTGGCTTCATAAAAGACCGGCGTAAAGAATATGCCAAACATCAGGATAACTTCGACGATGTATTTCACGTCGCGGTAGAAAAGATTCGCCGAGGCGAGGATCATGCCCACTCCCGCCGTGTACAGGAACAAAAGAATCAAATAAACAGGCAGCCATAGGAGATGGATGCTCACGCCGACTTTGAAGAATATTAAAAGCGCGATCAAAACGACCGACGCGATCGCGAAATCGAAGAGACAGGCAAAGATCGCCGATAAAACAAGAATGGCTCTGGGGAAATAGATTTTCGTCACAAGCGCCGTATTGCCGACAAGCGCCTGGACGGAAAAACGGATGGAGCTGACAAAGAAAGTCCACGGAAGAACTTTGATGGTGATCGAGATAAGCCCGCGCACGTCGTACGCCTGCTGGGCCACCACCGCCATGGCCTTTTTGATGAGAATGCCCGCAGCGACGGCAACAATCGGCATGAACAGGGCCCATAGAAAACCCATCGCCGCCTGTTTATAGCGCACCTTAAGGTCGCGCACCGTCATCATGTATAAAAGATCACGATAGGCGTAAATTTCTTTGATGCTTTCCATCATTGCGTAGTTGCCTTAAACTTATTTGTTCCATTTTTTTCGGAAATATTCGACTGTCTTCTGTAAACCGTCGTCAAAGCTGACCAGCGGTTTGTAAGGCGTCATCCTCTGAATCTTCGAAATATCCGAATTGGAACGGAAAATATCCCCGGCGCGCACAGGCAAAAACTTAGGTTCGACTTTTTTGCCCAGAATTCTGTTAATGCCGTCGACAATATCCAGAACGGAATATTCTTTTCCGACGGCCGCGTTAAAGACTTCATGCTTGAGGCCCGGAGTCGTTGCCGCAATGATGTTGGCGGAAACAACGTTGTCGATATAGGTAAAGTCTCTGGACTGTTTTCCGTTGCCGAAGATCGGCGGCGGTTCATTGTTCAGAATGGCGTTGATGAATTTCGGGATAACCGCCGAATACTCATCATCGAGCGCCTGCTTGGGTCCGAAGACGTTGAAATAGCGTAACGCAACTGTATCCACGTTGAAAAACTCGGAGAAAATGCGGCAATAGTATTCCCCTGCCAGCTTGCTTAAGGCGTACGGAGAGATGAGCAGTGAAAGATGATCTTCACGCTGCGGAAACTTGTCAGTATTGCCGTAGACGGAACTGGATGAGGCAAAGACAAAACGTTTAACTTTATATTTTGAGGCGGCCTGAAGCAGAAACAAAATGCCGTCGATGTTCACATGGTTGTAGCTGAGCGGGTCCTTAAGGGATTTGGGGACCGACTTCAAACCGGCCTGATGAAGCACATAATCCACGCCTTCGCATGAGCGTTCGCAGTCGGCAACGTTGGAGATGTCGCCGCGGACGATCTCAAGCTTGCCCGCCGGAAGTCCCTTGGCAAAGTGAAGATTCTCTTCATAACCCGAAGAAAAATTATCAAGAACACGGACCAAATCGCCCTGTTTGATCAACACTTCAGCGATATTCGATCCGATAAATCCAGCCCCGCCGGTAATCAGGTACTTCGCCATTTTCTTAACTCCTCCATCCGATCATTCGGTTCTTAGTTTCGATTATTAAAGGTAACGGTAAATATACTGCGGCACGAAATATTCGATGCCCGTCAGTATGTGACCAACCAGATTTATATGGCCCTGTTCCAAAAGTTCCATCGCTCTTTTAACGATCCCGCGCTGTGTTCTACCGGCCTGCACGACCATGACCATTCCCTCAACCAGTGTGCCGACTATTACAGGGTCGGTTACGGGGATGACCGGCGGCGTATCGATAATCACAAATTCATACTGGGATCTCATGTTGCTTAGAAGTTCCTTAAATTTAGAGGATCCCAAAAGTTCAGCCGGGTTTGGCGGTACGGCGCCGCAGGAAATGAAGCTGAGATTTTCAATATCCACATGGAAAACAACATCGTTTAACTGCGCCTTGCCCGAGAGATATTCACTTAAACCGATATGAAAACCGGTGCCGAGGTAGTTGATCATCTGTCCTTTACGCATATCGGCATCGATGAGAAGAATCTTGGCATTGTTGGAGGCCTGGGATAAAGTAATTGCCAGATTAAGCGCGGTGACTGTCTTTCCTTCGGAATGAACGGAACTGGTGACGCCGATCGTATGCGGAGGGCGACCTTTGTCAAAATTCAATAAATTCGTCGTGAGCGTTTTATATTGTTCGGAGATCACCGACTTGGAATCAAAATACGTAATCAGGCGCGCGTCGATCTTGGAATCCTTCATTTTGCGCACGACGATCTGCTCGTGTTCCTGGATACGGCTGATCTTGTCCAGGCGGACCAGTCTCTCGCTCGCTGCTTTTTGAAGGGCCTTCGTGATTTTACCCATGACAATCTCTCCTTGAGTGCTGTGTACGGCCGGGAATTATTGGGCTGACTGCCCCAGACCCAACTCTTTTAATTTCTGTTTAAGCGCGTTTATTTCATCCATCGATTTCTGGTTCACGATTTTGTAATCGCGGACTGAATCGTTCAACTGTTCATAATTTTTAGAAAGCTTCTCAATTGTCTTTTGCTGCTGCTCAATGGTCTTGGTGATTTCCTGATTGTTTGATCTGGAAGCCTGACCAGCTTCACGCAGCTGAGTATCGACGCTGGCGGAAAACTGATCAATGCGGGCGGAAAATTCCTTGCGCTGGGCGTTATGGGCGGTCTCAAGTTGTCTGAGCAAATCATTATTTTTGTTTAACTGCTCCTGCTGAGACATTAAATTCTTTTCGATCGATTCCATATTTCCCTGCGTCGACATAAGCTTGGAAGAAACACTGTAATTGAGCATCAAACCCGCAATAACCAAGAAAATCAAAACCCCGCAAATGGCCATGTTCAGGTATAAAATCTTTGAGATTGGCGACGGTCTGTTTTTGTTTGCAGAATGTGTGTCTGTTTCAGCATGTCCTCCTTCAGGAGGATTCGGATGCTGATGTTCTTTTTGCGCCTTATTGAGAGCTTTCAGGATTTGGCTCATACGGTTCAATCGGCTGGTCTCCCTGGCCGTTCTCCTCTGTTGGTTGGCGTAGTAATTTGTGTTTGCCGCCTACTAACTGATAAATGGGCGAATCCTGGATGACATCCCTGATGATTCTCTCATCGATCACCTGTGCTTCTTCAACATATCCGGTAAGCAGCGCATTGTCACACAGCTGATTGACCAGACGCGGCACGCCTTTGGAAAAATGATAGATATCTGAAAGAGCTGCTTCGGTAAAATATTCTCTGTCGCTTTCGCTCGCTACTTTGGTACGGAAACGGATGTACTGCTTGGTATCTTCCTCATTCAGCGGCGACAAATGAAAATAAACGGACACACGCTGTCTCAATTGTTCGAGGTTGTGCAACGCGAGTTTCTGTTTCAATTCGGGCTGGCCGAGCAAAATAATCTGGATCAGTTTCTCGGTCTCCGTTTCCAGATTTGAGAGCATGCGGATTTCTTCCAGCACTGAAGCTTTCAAATTTTGCGCTTCATCGATGATCAGAACAACGTTGTTATTTCTCTCCATCTGGTCGATCAGATAAGCATTCAGCTGGGAAAGCAATTTGGATTTTGAACCCGGAATGAAATCGATCTCGAATTCTTCCAGGATCGTCATTAAAAGATCCTTGCCGCTTAAATGCGTATTTGTCACCAGGGCAATCTGGGTGTGACGGTCCAGCTTGTTAAGTAGCGTGCGGCAAACAGTGGTTTTACCGGAACCTATCTCTCCTGTAATGACCACGAAACCTTTGCGCTGATCGATAGCATAAATCAGGCTGTCGAGAGCTTCCGTGTGCTTATGGCTCGCGAAAAAAAAGCGCGAGTTGGGCGTCAGGTTAAACGGGCTTTCGGTAAATCCAAAAAAATTATTGTACATTTCTTCCCTCGTCTAGATATGAAAGATAGCCGACAGCATGACCGTAAACGCAATCAATAGAACTCCGCTCGACCCCATCCAGAATAAAAGCCAGGTTTGACGCTGGCGGTCCTCTTCAAGCAGCTCAGCTGTTGTAATCTTTGAAATGCTTCCGAGCAACGGCGCACCCAAAAATTCTTTGGCTTCCTGCACGTCAAGAAAGGATTTATCCAGAAATTCAGTTAAAAACACCATAGCGCCGCCGATACCGAGCCCCAAGAGAATTCCCATAATGACGTTAATGATCATCTTCGGCTGGGACGGTTTAAGCGGAACGCGGGGCGGATCAAGAACGGTATAACGAGTTCCTTCTTTGGATGACTGAAGGCGTTGCGTAATCTTCGCGGTTTCAAGACGCTGTAATAGAGAATTGTAAATGTTTGTGTTGACGTCGACGTCCCTGGCCCTTACGTTATCCGCCTTATCGATAAGCATAACCTTGTAGAATTCGTCGGTTGCGGATGCATCTGCGACCGGAGCCTCGGTTTCCTTTTTAGAGACAACGTTCAAAGCTTTGCGGATTTCCTGAAGCATCTGACTTGTCGATTCGGCTGAAAGACGGGCGTCCTCGCTGTACTCAAGATCTTCCTTCCTGATCTCTTCCATCTTCAGGTTGATCTGATCACGCAGCTGCTTGACCTGGGGATGCATTTCGGTTGAGTCGACCAAAAGCTCATTGAGCCTGTCTTTAAGCTGGGCGATCTCGGATGACTTGATTTTTCCGCGGTAAACACGCAGCTGTTCTTCGATAAAGCGGATTGCATCGCTTGTTTCTTTGGTCTGGACAGTCAGACTTCCTTCAATAAAAATTTGCATGATGTTCTGGACGACGGCCTGGGTCTGAAGAGCATTCGGGCCGGCATAAGAAACCTGGATGATGTTGGCTTCTCTGAATTCGAATTTGATGTTTTTGACAAGCTGTTTGATGAGTTCTTCGAAATCCTGGGCGGACTTAACCTGATTATCAAGCTTCAGCCGTTTCACAAGCTCCGTGAGGCTTCCCCAGCTTAACATTTTTTCGCGGACAACTTTGGAGCGCTGTTCCATCGTCGATGAAACGGTCAGCTGGTCGAATAAAGGATTTTCCGTGTTGCCTTCCATGATCTGGATCTTGGTGGAAGAAACATACTTTTTAGGCATGATGATGGCGGAGCAGACTCCAAGGATCATCCCGGTGAACGCCGGAATGATGATAAACCATTTGCGACGAAAAAATATTCTGAAATATTCCATTGGATTTGCTTGCATGAGTCTCCGCCTTTATAAATTATGAAGGTTAAATAAAATCATTAAATTCCCGTCGTAACCGTGGCGGTTGTTCCAGCCGCCTGTCCAATCGGCTGAGCGATCGGATTGATGACGCGCATGGCCTTGGCCCAGAATGTCGCCGGAATATACAGCGTATCACCCGGTTTCATAATGAAATTTTCTCGCAAATCGCCCTTATAAAGGAGAGCATCCACATTAACGATGCGGCGTTTGACATCGCCGACCGTCGGGGTAAACATGGACGCATGGGTGGTTTTTGCCGTCAATAAAGGAAGACCGGCTTCCAACAAGGCTTCGCGGACGGTAATGGTGTCGCCCCTCATGATGATTTTTCCGGGTTTGCCGACTTCGCCGACAACAAACACGATCTTGCTGTTGTATTCGCTGATTTTAATGGTGACCTGGGGATTGACGATATAAGTGCCGAGTATCTTGCCTAAAACCTGACCGGCTTCGTCTTTGGTATATCCGGAAAGAAGAACGTCTCCGATAAACTCATACTGAATTTTGCCTTCACTGTTGATGATGTATTTGCCGCTGACTTCAGGATGGCGCAAGACGGTAATATCAATAACATCGTTAGGACCAAGTGTATAGGTGCTGTTCTTCTCGCTATAAGTTTTGGCGGCGATGAACTGCTGATATTCTTTAGGTTTCATGACCTTACGAAATTCTTCGTTCATTTGCGGATCGGCCATAGGATCGACGGATGCGGACGGCGGGAGTTCCTGACCCTGAAACGGCTGAACGCCGGCAGCCTGATCGGCCGGAGCATGTGAAGGACCGGGTTCCTCCGAAACCGCAGTTGAGTCGACAGAGTTAAGTTCATCAAAGCTCTGCGCAAAAACAGGGCTCGATAAAGCCATCATGCCGATATTGATCATCACAAAAAATCTTACGAATCCTATGGTTTTCATTATCTTTCTCCAAAATTTCGAAACACGTTATTCCGCCTCAAAAACCGCATCATGGAAGCTCCGTATGACCTCAACGTCTTGCTGGTCATAAACTCGCCATCCGCGCCAGTCACGCTTGGGTTTTTTGATTCTTCCGTTCTTTTCCCACCGCATGATCGTCTTGGCGCTGATTCCAATGATTTCGGCGACTTCTGTGATGGTTAACCGTTTTTTACCTTCAGCGTTCAACATCCTAAATTCCCCCTTAAATCCAGTGCTTTTTTCCAAAATGCTTGATCGCTAACTGCGTTATGGGAATAAGAAGCAAGTA
Source organism: Candidatus Omnitrophota bacterium (assembly GCA_017987425.1). Lineage (GTDB taxonomy): Bacteria > Omnitrophota > Gorgyraeia > Zapsychrales > Fredricksoniimonadaceae > JAGNTT01. The sequence goes on along the minus strand of JAGNTT010000028.1, from coordinate 8,518 downwards.
TTATGCCACCTTTAAGTTTGCTCTGCAAGATATTAAGTAATTGTTTAAACCATTGGTCTTCTTTATCTTACGCCATTTGAGCATGGCTAAACATCCCTGTTCACCCTTGGGAGCTATTGTATAACTGTTGTGTAGATTAAACACCGTTGTCATGGACAAAGTATGACATACCCGGAAATGATAGTCAATTCCCTGAAGACAGATTGTCCAAAGAAGTCAACAACTGTATAAACCATTTTATAATGTATTTGTTAGCATACATTTAGAAGCATTGTAATGAAGCTTTTAAGTGGTATACTTTTTGCTATGAACATGCGGATTTCAACATCTCAAACTCAAAAGCAGGTCCTTGCTCCGGTCATGCAGCAGTCAATTTCCATTCTGATGCTATCGCTGACGGAATTAAGCACAAATATTGAACAGGAACTGCAAAGCAATCCCATGCTGGAAACCGAACCGGTTTCCGGCAGCGCGAAAAATTCTGAAATACAAAACACCATTCTTCCCTTCCGCAACAGCGCAGACAATTCCACTCATTCGCAATTTATCAATGACGATGATGAGCAACCGGAAATTCCGATTGCCCAGTCCAGAAGTCTTGAAGATCATTTGATGACCCAGCTGCGCATTGAAATCACTGAACCTGACAAACAAAAAATCGCTGAGCTTATCATTGGCAATCTGGATGCGGATGGATACTTGACAACGGGGATTGATGAAATAGCCTGGCTCGCCAAAATCAATGATATAGAACTTGTCGAAGATGTCCTCCAAACGGTGCAGCTTTTTGATCCGGTAGGTATCGCGTCTCGGAATATCAAGGAATGCCTTTTGAATCAAATCCAGGCATCAAACTCAGAGTACCGGCAGTGCGCCGCTGATATCCTTACGAATCACTTTGATGACTTTTTCCAGAAACGTTTTGAGTCGATTGCCAAAAAAGCGGATCTTAAGACCGAAACCATCCATGAGGTCGCGCACTTCATCGCGACACTTGAACCGAAACCGGCCCGCGCTTTTGAAAGCGGTGAACAGACGGTTTATATCCAGCCCGATGTGTATGTACTTAAAGACGAAGAAGGAAATTTTCATATCGAGGTCAACAAAACGGATATTCCGGCGATCCGCATCAATCCGCTTTATATGAAACTGCTTAAGGATCCCAATACCACCGATGAAGACCGCAAATTCATCCAGGACAAATTGACCAATGCGGTCAACTTTATCAAGAGCATCCAGCAGCGCGGAGAAACATTGCGCAAGATCACACGTCATATCGTCGATCATCAGAAAGTATTTTTTGAAGGCAGCACCACGGCACTTGCTCCCCTCGCTCTTAAAGACATCGCCGAGGCTTTGGAACGCAATGAATCCACCATCTCACGCGCGATACACAATAAATTCATGCAGACGCCGGTCGGAATCTTTCCGCTTCGTTTTTTCTTCTCGCAGGCGGTTAATGCCGCCAACAAGGATGTCTCGTCCCACAGCATCAAGGAAGAAATCAAGGCCCTCATCGAAGCGGAAGATAAATCCAAGCCGTTATCCGATCAGGACATTCTAGACCATTTCGAAGCCAAAGGCCTCAAGATGGCCAGACGCACAATCAATAAATACCGGCAGGAACTTGAGATTCCACCTTCCCACCAGCGCAAACAATAATTTGATTGTATTAATTTAATTGACGGGTTATTCCCGGGAATAATCATCCTGGAGACGGATGATGTCTTCTTCGGTGAGAGGATCGCCTAAGGCAACCTCAATCATGACGAGCGGAACCGCCCCCGTGTTGCCGATGCGGTGCACGGCCCCGAGCGGGACGTCTATAACGGTTCCTTTGGAGACAGGAATATCTTTATCGTTGACCACGGCAAGACCTTCGCCGGCAACGATGATCCACTTTTCCGAACGGTGAGAATGCTTCTGCAGACTTAGACGGCCGCCGGGATTGACTTCAATCCTCTTCACCCAAATTCCGGGTTCCTGATGAAATTTGATGTATTTTCCCCACGGTCTGACTGACATTTCGCCACTAGCCATAACATTCACCTTTCGCTGTATTAATTCGCAGAATGTATACCATGTTTTTAATGCTCGCGCAAGGCGCTGGGAACAGAATTTAACAAAATTGAGAAAACGATTTTACCGCATCCGACAGATGCTTCAAATCCTTCGATGTGTGGGCCGCTGAAATAAAGAAAGATTCGAGGTCTGCCGGTGGCATGTAAATCCGGTTGTTGAGAAAATGATGAAATAATTTGGCATAAATGCTGTTCGAAGAAGCCGCTTGTGCATCCGTGTAATTCCCGACGCTTTCCCGGCGGAAACGGAAGCTGATCATGCTTTTGTAAGACGACACATGAGCATCCTTATTTGCATCCCGAAAAATTTTATTGAGCGTCTGGGCCAGCTGGTCGGACGACTTGTTTAATTTCCGGTAAAAACCGGCATTCAAATTCTTTAATGTCGCCAGCCCCGCTCTCATCACAATGGGATTCCCTGAAAATGTTCCGGCCTGATAAACACCGCCTTCCGGCGCCAGATGGGCCATGATGTCTTTCCTGCCGCCGTAAGCCCCTACAGGAAATCCGCCGCCGATGATTTTACCGAAACAGGTCACATCCGGAATGATGCCGAACTCCGACTGCACGCAGCTCAGGCTGGTGCGAAACCCTGTCATGACTTCATCGAAAATAAGAACGATGCCGTGCTTCTTCGTCAGAGATCTTAATGCTTTTAGGAACTCAATGTCCGGAACGATAACACCCATATTTCCGGCAACGGGTTCCAGAATCACGCAGGCAATGCTCGTTCCCATGTCATCGAACGTCTTCTTGAGAATTTCTGTATCGTTGTAGGGCAGGCTGATGGTGTTTTGGATGTGGCCCTGAGGAATGCCCTGGCTTGATGAGGAATGCAGACTGGCAACGCCGGAACCCGCCGTGGTTAAAAGATCATCGACATGACCGTGATAACAGCCGTCAAACTTGACGACGATGTCCCGCTTGGTAAAACCGCGAGCCAGGCGTATGGCGCTCATGGTGGCTTCCGTCCCGGAATTCACAAATCTGATCTTATCCACGGACGGAACATTCTTGACGATGAATTGCGCGATCTCGATCTCGGGCTTGGTCGTTGTTCCGAAACTGACGGCATGCTTGATTCCTTTAGTGACAGCGCGGACCACGTCTTTATGGGCATGGCCCAGGATAAGAGCACCCCAGGAAAGACAGTAATCGACATAGCCATTGCCGTCGATGTCAAAAAGCTTTTGACCTTTTCCTCTGTCCATCACCAGAGCGGATCCTCCGACGGACTTGAAAGCTCTAACAGGACTATTGACACCGCCGGTCATGACACTCTTCGCACGGGCGAATTCTTTAACGGACTTCTTCACAGCCATCCAAGCACTTCCTTTGCGTAATATGTAAAAATTATGTCGGCACCGGCACGTTTGATGCCGGTCAATGTTTCCAACACTACTTTACGTTCATCGATCCATTTGTTTTGGGCGGCCGCCTTGATCATCGAATACTCACCGCTCACATGATAAGCCGCAACCGGAACGTTCGTTTTCTCCCGCAATTTGGAAATCACATCCAGATATGCGACCGCGGGCTTGACCATCACGATGTCCGCGCCTTCTTTGATATCCTGCAATGCTTCTTTCAAGGCTTCACGGCTGTTGGCATAATCCATCTGATAGGATTTGCGGTCTCCGAATTCGGGCGCTGATTTGGCTGCGTCACGAAACGGCCCGTAAAAAGCCGAGGCATATTTGACAGCATACGAGATGATGCCCGTATTGGAATATCCGTTTTTATCTAAAACACTGCGAATGTACGCCACTCTATGATCCATCATGTCCGACGGAGCGACAAAGTCTGCCCCCGCATTGGCATGAGCCATCGCCATTTGGCCCAATACAGGAAGCGTCGCGTCATTGTCGATTTCTTTATCTTTAAGAATTCCGCAATGGCCATGATCGAGATAGGCACATAAACATACATCAGTGATGACAGTAAAATCCGGGAATCGCTTTTTAACGGCGTGCACAGTCTTCGCAACAATCCCATCCGGCGAAGAAGCGTAGGTACCGCACAAATCTTTTTTAGAAGAAACCCCGAAGAAAAGCCCGCAGCTTCCGCCCGCTTTGACATAGGATTCAATCTCTTTGAGGAGACGGTCCGCGGAGAACCGCTTAACACCAGGCATCGATTCAATGGATTCGGATTTATTCGTTCCATCGATCACAAAAAAAGGCTGGACGAGGTTATTTGGTAAAAGCTGGGCTTCTCTGACAAGCGCCCGGACGGAATCGGATTTGCGTAAACGGCGATAACGATTATTCATGAAATTCAAACTTTACGGTTGATTGGATTAATGTTGGATAACAGCTGCCTTGTACCCATGCTTGGCAAGCATACGCTGGGACACCGGCCCTTTGCATAAAATCTCCCAAGTCGCCGGTATTTTAGCATAATCCTTCAGGAAATTGACCACCGTCGAAGGACTAGTGAACATAACAGAATGGATTTCAGTATCCGGCAGCGGACGCTTGGCCGGTTTAGTGTTTGCATAAACCGGAATTTGATGGACCTTGGCGCCCGCCTTTGTCAGCTCGGTCTTTAAATATGGATTAGACAGAGATGAGCGCGGAAAGCAAATGGTCTTTCCTTTAAGAATGACCCGTTTCTTGAGTTCCTTAAACATCCCTTCGCTGGTTTCTTCAGCGGCTATCCATTTAGGATGGACACCGCGGTCAAGCAAAGCCTGAGCCGTGTGCTCACCGATCACGGCAAAATCTTTGTCCTGGATGGACAATAGCTGGCGATCGACGTCCGCAAGGAATTTAAAAAAATTTTCAACCGCATATTCGCTCGTCAAAAGCACGATGTCCGAGCCGCTGACCAGCTGGCGTAATTTTTCTTTCTGCGAACGGTTCAATGTTACCGGTGAAATCTTGATCATCGGCCAATGAATCAGCCGGCCGAGGGAATGATATTCCTGCGGATGCGTTCCTAAAAAAAGAATGTTTTTGGAGGATATGACCGGACGATAAAAATCGACTGTTTTACCGACGATAATCAAAGCCGGCGGTTTTAGCGGGTTCTGGCGGACGAGCTTTTCGATAGTTAACAGCGTTCCAGTCAGAATGTGTTGATCCCGGCGCGTACCTTTAGAGATTATGGCAACGGGCGTATCAGCAACCCAGCCTTTTTTTAGAAACGCTTTAATGATTTCTGAAAGTTTGCTCAATCCCATAAAAAAGACAACCGTATCGGTGTCCGGAATGCGGATCCCGGCCTTTGCGTTCGAACGCTCATCTTCACCGTGGGCGCTTACGAACGACACGCTCGATGAAACTCCGCGAGCTGTCAGCGGAATGCCCAAAAGCGAGGGTATACCAGTCGCTGAACTGACCCCGGGAATAACTTCGGTTTCAATGTGATACGCTCGCAAATAGGAAATTTCATCCGCACCGCGCCCAAAAATAAGAGGATCCCCGCCCTTCAAACGCACAACACGCTGGCCCGCCACCGCCCTTAAACGCAACTGTCTGGAAAGCTCGCTTTGTAAAAGCGCATGCGCACCTTTACGCTTGCCCACATACACATGTTCCGCTTGCGGGGCATATTTCAAAAGGCCGGGATCGACTAGATAATCATAAAATACGCAATCCGCTTTTTTAAGAGCCTCGATGGCCTTGAGGGTAATCAATTCTTTATCTCCCGGCCCCGCACCCACTAATAATATTTTCCCGTACGAGCGGCGGACATCGATGCATTGAAAAATCTTTTTGAATTCGTCTCGGTCTCTGCGGCACACAATGGCCAGCTGTCCCTGCAACGGCGATCCTTCCCATGGAAAAACATCGCGGATCAGATGACCGAGGTTCAGCCGCTTCAAAGCGCATGCGGCAATGATGATCCCGTCGACTTTTTTCTTTTCGATCAGTTCAATTCGTTCCTGAATAGTTCCTCGGACGGCAACGAGCTTGAGATCCGGACGAAGAGCTTTAATGGATTCCTGGCGAAGAAAACTGCTGGTCCCCACCTTAGCCTTCGAAGGCAATTGATCAAAAGAAACAGGGCTCACCCACGCGTCACTGCTGTCCAGGCACGGGGTTAAAGCGACAATTTCAAGATCCGGGTGAAGAAGGGCCGGAAGGTCTTTGGCGCTGTGGATGGCAACATCGATGCGGCCATTGAGAAGGGCCTGATCAACAGAGTCGGTAAAGAAATCATCCGCAAGATTGGCCGTTAACGGGGTCGACTTGTCGCGGTCCCCCGCTGTTTTCAAAATCGTTAAATGATATTGAAGGTTCAGCCCTCGGCTTTTGAGCAGATTGACGACTTCTTCAACCTGAACCACGGCCAGGCGGCTGGGACGACTGCCGATCAGGATAAAATCCGTCGATTTGCCGGACTTTTGCTTTGTCGTAATTTTCATAAGGCGCCATTATAACAAATTTTACGAGGCGTGATCAGGAATTTTAAGCCGGATTAAGTAATAAAAAAACAGTGTTTGGCGGGTTATTCTTTAACGAGACGTTTGATGGCATCCAACTGCTGCATGGCCGCTTCTTCTCCGAGTCGGATCAACTCATCGACTTTATACAGCTCAAACCATTTGATCCCGACCAGATTGGGATGAATAACAACGTTGGCTTCTTTGGAGCTTTGTTCGGCGATGAGATATTCCGTGGCCTGAAGAGTCTGAACGATAATGTCGGAGATATTCGGCGTAAACATGGCGGTCAACGATTTGTGAATGCGAAACTGGATGAATCTCAGCGGATCCACATGAAAAGGTATTTTGGCCTCCAGCTGAAGCTGCTTGAGGTCGTTTTCATTACCCTGGGCCACATGCGCCGGAGACTGGAGCACGTTGATGGCGATAATCTTGGTAATCCCCATCCGTCTTAAGACATTCGTCGGTAAAGGATTGAGTACACCGCCGTCGATGATGACCTGCTGTGAGTTTTGAATGGGCTGGATGACGCCGGGAATCGCGATGCTTTGGGTGACGGCATCGACCAGCGAACCGCGGTCGATCACCAGCTCTTCGCGGTGAACCAGATCATAAGCAACAGCTCTAAAGGGAATCTTGGTATCGGAAAACATCGCCTTGCCGAGCTTGCTGCGCAGCCAGCTGTTGATTTTCCGTCCCTGAACGAGGCCGGAGAATGCCGCCGATAATCCCGCCAAAATTAAAATGGTCAGAATAAAAACAATACCTTTCGTAAATCCTGAACCGAACTGAAAAAGCACAAACGAAACAAATAGAACGGAAACGATGGGAAGTATCGGCGGGTCGACCAGCTTAAAAAGGCTGGACATTTTTTTAAATTCATTGGCTATAAATTCCAATTCATCCGCTGTCTTGCCCATCGTCCAAAGACTGCCGATGAGCGCCCCCATACTGCTTCCGACGACAATATCAATCGGGATATTCTCGCGCTCCAAAACACGTATAACTCCGACGTGCGCCATGCCGAGCGCCGCTCCGCCACCAAGCACAAGGCCCACTAAAACACCGCTCACCTGACGGGCGATGCGCACGACCGTGCGAGCGTATTCGCTTTTCGCATCAGGAGTGATGATCGTCATACCCTTGCCGACAACAGCCGTGTTTAATTCTGCGTGGGTGATGTACGGTAGGACGGATAAAATATCATAATTGAGAACTCCCCTAACCTCATCCAGAGGACGGCTCTCTTTTTCATCGGCGCGGCTCAGAATTACGGAAACCAGCTCGGTTTTAAAATTACCTTTGAGGTTTTCATTAAGGCGGTCAATGACCTGGCGTGTCATTTCAAGATCTTTATCCCGATCGGCAACAACCAGATGGACGTGATCGGACTGGGTCAACGTCATCAAGACCGAGTCGTCCATTTCATTAGGAAGGTCGACGATGATATAGTTGTAATCGTTGACCGGCGCGCTCACGAAACGGCTGATTTTACTGACTAATGTTTTGTCGCCGGAATCGATAAAAGCGTTTAAAAAATCGATCGGCAGATCGCCCTGGGTGATGCTGTTGATGATCTTTTGCTGGTCATCGACGATGTTCTGAATATTTACGCCGCTGGATTTCCAGTGAGGGGCGGCATCACGGGTATTAAGGTTTGCTCCGGCGGAATGACTTCCTTTGGACTCCAGTGAAACCAGAAGAACTTTTTTATCCGTCTCCCGCTGAAGGCTCAGGGCCAGATTGGCGGCATAGGTGGAGCTTCCGGTCCCTTTAATCGGTGAATACACCGAAAGGATCATGCTTCGAATATTATTTTTTTCCTGGTTGACCTGACTGCGGATGCGCTGGGAAAGATTCTGACTGATCGAAAGACCGAGCCGCGGCGTTGCTTTGAGAATATCGGCAAAGTCGGACCGTTCAATCTGAAGAATGACCGAATCGTTGATGGCTTCAAAATTGTGCGAGTGGTTTTCACCCGTGAGCGACGAGAGAATACCGAAATGCATGCCCCGGTGGATGAACTCAACATTTTCTTTATCGC
>JAGNTT010000168.1 GCA_017987425.1 Candidatus Omnitrophota bacterium | reverse complement strand
GGAATCGGTGAAAGAGGTCCTGACCGCGAAGCCGTATCATTTAGTCGTCACCGATAAAGACAAATATCCTGCCGATGAATTGTACGTGACCGTGCCATCGTATGCGGCCGCCAAATTTCTAACAAATGCTCCGGATGATTTTCGAAATGCTTTGCAGAGCATCGAATATGCGCCGATCGCTGTTGTCGGTCTACATTTTGATATGTCGGCCTTTACTGATGTGCCCGAAGGTTTTGGATTTCTGATTCCTTCAACGGAGAATAATTTTGTCCTGGGTGTTTTGACTGAAAGCCGCATTTTTGAAGGTCGGGCCGCTTCTTCTCATCTATTTCTGCGCGTGATGATGGGGGGCGTTCGCCATCCCGAAGTGATCCAGTGGCCGCAGGACAAACTCATCGCGGCTGCCATCGAAGAAGTCAGCAGACGATACGGAGTGATCCAAAAACCCCTGACAACGTTCACGTCTGTCTATGAGCGTGCCATTCCGCAGTATGAAACCGCATATCCGGCTCTAAAAAAGAGAATTTTAACAGGGATTTCTTCATTGCCCGGGCTCCATCTTGTGGCCAATTATCTGGACGGAGTGTCTATGAATGATTGCGTCAAGAACGCACTAGCGGCGTCGGAACGTTCCGGTCTTTAAAGGTTGCGCCGGAAAAACCGCTTTGCTATGATGCGTACTTTAAAATTAACGGAGTAAAATGAACAAATTTTTTGTATTTAGTCTTTGCTGTGTTGCGTTTATCGGCTGCGATCAAAAGCCGGCCGAGAGGCATTATGCGGAAGTTGTGATTGAAGCGCCGATGCCTAACCCGTCGGCGATGATGGGCGATCCTCATGCGGGACTTGGTCTTGATATTCCGATGGTGAATGCCACAACGCGTGTTCAGAGCGATTTGACGTGGGATGTTCCGTCCGGCTGGCAGGAAGTTGCCGGCAGTGGAATGAGAATTGCGACCTTCAAACGCGCCGACAATCCCGATGCCATAGATGTTTCGATTGTGACCCTAAGCGGCCCTGCCGGAGGGCTTGAGGCCAACCTGACCCGCTGGGCCGGGCAGATCAGTCTCGATCTTACAGCGAACGACGGTCTTTCCAATTTGATCGACAGCGCCCAGGTTTTGAAAACTCAAAGCGGACTGGAATTAAAGATATTTGATTTTACCCAACTGCAAAAAGGTCTCGATCCATCGGAGAAAAGCACGGTTGCCGCCATGGTCGAAATCAACGGTTCAACCGTGTTTGTGAAAATGACCGGAACGGTTAAAACCGTGACCGATAATCTCGAATCTTTTAAAACACTGTCCCGCTCGGTCCGTCCCAAATGAAATTCATCGAACGCCTCGCCAAATTGAAGATCATTAAAGCCCTGGCATCGGTCAAGATCACCGTTGTCTGCCTGTTTTTGCTGTTTGTCCTGACGTTCTGGGGGACGGTGGCCCAGGTCGATCACGGCCTTTATGACGCGCAGGAACGTTATTTCGCGTCGCTCTTCTTTTTAGTGTTCGGCTTCATCCCGTTTCCCGGCGCCCAGCTGATTCTTTGGATTCTCTTCATCAATCTCGCGTGCGTCACCATCACGCGTTTTGTTCATTATTTCAAACCGCATTACGCGGGACTGCTCATTGTTCACTTCGGTCTTCTGATTTATCTTTTTTCCGCGTTCGTCATATTTCACGTGTCCAAGGAATCCAACGTTCATCTGATGGAACATGAGGGAACGAATGTGTCCGCGTCCTATCACGAATGGGAGCTTGCTTTCTGGACGGAAACGGGAGATAAGAGGAATGTGACCGCTTACGACACGGCCGGGTTTACGTCCGGAACGCGTTTGAAATTTGAAAAAGAACCGTTTGAAATTACCATCAAACAGTATTATCCCAATTCCCAGGCCTACACCGCGCCGCCGGAAGGCAAAAGCCGCATGAGAGTGAAGAATGATTCGGGGATCGCGCTCTTGGAGCCTAAAGATATTTTGAAAGAACGTGAACGGAATATGGCCGGCGGGATTTTTGAAATCCACGGCAGCGGTATCGGGAATACCGATGTTCTGTTGTATGGGGGAGATACCAAGCCGACGACGCTTAAAGTTGGCGACAAGACTTATTTTTTCAGGCTTCATCATAAGAAATCCCGTTTGCCGCTGACGATCGAACTGCTGGATTTTCGGGCCCAGTTTCATCCTGGCACGGAAACGGCCAAGAGTTATGAAAGTACGGTGCGCATCACCCATGACGGGGCCTCGCGCGAAGTGGTGGTCGCCATGAACAAGCCTCTGCGCTACAAAGACTTTACCTTTTTCCAGGCGTCCTACGCGATCGACTCGATGGGGAATGAATATTCCACGTTTGCCGTTGTTCAGAATGTCGGACGTTTCTTGCCATACGTGGCGAGCCTGATGACATTTTTTGGATTGTCCCTGCACTTTTTAACGATGGCGTTTGCCTCACGCAGCCAGAAGAAATCAAATGAATAAAATCTTTTTTAAATTACTGATGAGTGTTCTTCTTGCATTGGGTGCGGCTGCACCGGCCGTTCAAGCCCAGGTGATGGAGCCCAAGGGTGTCCGTTCCGTCAGTGTTTTTAAGAGAATTCCGATTCTCGATAACGGACGCATCAAGCCTCTGGATACTTACGCCCGGAACCTTCTGGTGCAGCTTTCCGGCCGGCAGAGTTTTAAGGGAAAGCCGGCGGTCGCGTGGCTGGCGCGCCTTGTTTTTTCTCCGGACCTGGCGAAGACCGATAAGGTTTTCCTCATCAATCATCCGGCCATTCCGGGCGAGTTAGGCATTGCGGCCGATAAGCACCGCCGCTACAGTTTTGCCGAACTTGAACCTCATCTCGATCAGTTGACCGAAATAGCCAGGGCCGCGCAGAACATTTCCGAAAAGGAAAGGGACGTGGTCGATGCCGAGGTCATCCGCATTTTCAATAATCTTCGGACCTTCGTAGATCTAACTCATGTGTTTCAGTTTGCTTTTCCGACAACTGATTTTACCGTGAGCGACCCTCAGGTGTCGGAGCTGTTAGGTTTTCCGAATGAACAGACACAGTTTAGTTTTCTCGATATCGCGTTTGCCGCCGAGCCGATGCTCAAAGCGATGGACGATCTTCAGCGGAAAGATTCAAGTTCCTGGAACGCGCAGGACCAGATGATCGTCGGTCTGGTTTCTAATCTCTTCCGCTGGTCGCAGGTTTATAAAGATCTGCCTTTGACCATTGTGCCGACAGGGGATGAGCGCGGGACCTGGATCAGTCCGTGGGATGCGATCGCGATAAATTTCCGGGACGATACCACCCGCCGTGAAATGAATTTTCTGCGCAACGTCGTTGTTTCTTATTGGAACGGGGAGCAGCTCCAGTTTGATCTTAATACGCGTTTGTACATCGACTCGGTCAAGGGGCGGATGGGGGAGCGTCCTGCAAAAGTCCTCAGACGCATGGACACGGAACTTTTTTATAACAAGGCGGATTTCTTTTTGTATTCGAAAATGTTGTACCTGTTCGCCTTTGTCCTGTTCCTGGTCTCGCTGGTTTTTCATCAGCGCGTCTGGCATAAAATTGGTGTTGCCGCGGTTGTCCTTGGATTCATTCCGCATGTCTGGGCGCTGGCGCTTCGCATCATTATTCTCGAACGTCCGCCGGTTTCCAACCTTTACGAAACGTTTATTTTTGTCGGATTTGTCGTGGTCCTGCTCGGGCTTTGGATTGAATACTTCAACCGTAAATGGCTCGGTCTTGTGACCGCAAGCGTTGGCGGCTTTATTCTTCTGATGATCGCAGCCAAATACAGCGCCGAGGGCGATACGCTCAAGATGCTCATCGCTGTCTTGAATTCTAACTTCTGGCTCAGCACGCACGTCATTTCCATCACCGCCGGGTACGGAAGCACCTGCGCCGCCGGGATCCTCGGTCATGTCTATCTTCTGCAGGCGATTTTCAAAAAGAAAGACACGAAACTTTTGGAATCGACGTATTACACGCTGGCGGGTATGCTTGGGCTGGCGCTCACGCTTACATTTTTAGGAACGAATCTCGGCGGCATCTGGGCCGACCAGTCATGGGGCCGTTTCTGGGGATGGGATCCGAAGGAAAACGGCGCGCTTATGATCGTGCTATGGACCGCGATGCTGTTTCATATGCGTATCGCTCACTGGATAGGGCCTGTTGGTCTGGCTGTCGGCGCGGTGCTTGGAACGATCGTCGTTGTTTGGGCATGGTTC
>JAGNTT010000167.1 GCA_017987425.1 Candidatus Omnitrophota bacterium | reverse complement strand
GCTCCACGCAAACGCACCCACTTTGAGCGTCAGAAGCGTCATCGGATGCTAAACAAGAGCGAAAACCGGCAAAATCAAAAATGAAAAATAATACGAATGGTCTCCCAAATAGTTGATGCCGACAATCGAGGCGTACTGCGAGGAATGACACAGGCTCCAGAATGCCTGCGAAAAAAATGCGAGATCCCAGTCATCGTAAGACAGATGAACGTATTTGTGATAAACCGCCCATTCTCCAAGGACAAATACCACAAAACAAACGACGATCGATAAAAGATTAAAGGAATTTTTAGGCATGACGCATTTAGAGTTAATTATTAGAGTGGCTGAGACTTGATAACTTCCGCAATAACACGACTGATCCTTGCCGGCGGATGACCTGCCAATCTTTGAGGAACGCATCCACTCTCTCACCGATGGCATCCGGCTTTTCTTTCACCGCACGCATCAAAAAAGGGTCATTTAAATCGATCAAAGCGTAATCCACATCAGCCGGAAGTTCAAATACTTTATTTTTAAAGAGTTCTCCCTTCTTAAGCTTGGATGCGTCCTGATAAAAGTCGTCGTACAACATGTGAAACGAATAAAGCGATTTTCTAAGCGACAAAGGAGGCAAGAAATCAAACGTGGCAACCACAGCCGCTTCCGCCGGTATAGATTTGATCATATCCCATCGCTCCGCATTCAAACGGCCTTTGTGGCTGATAAGCCGGGATTTCATAGCAGGCACGAAATGCCACACATGCCCGATCGAAAATAATATCAAAAGGATGATCATTCCCATATAGGCTTTTCTTTTTACAAACTTGCCTGCTTTCGCCAGACCGGCACTGGCGGCGAGAAATATAAAAGGGGTCATCGCCGAACCGTAATGATAAAAAATCGTGTGTTCGGCAACCTCATTGGAGAAAATGTGCTGACCGAACACCGGCAGCATAAAAAAAAGATTTTGCGGAGCGATCATCACCGGCACCAGCAAAGGCCCGAACAGATCGGTCACATACCCGATATTGCCCGTGACGACTTTCAGCAAGAACCGAAGCGGATTCTCCAGAATATGCTGATACCGCACCCAGAAGGCATGCTGGGGCATCTGGCGAAAGAGCGGGATGATCCAGAACACAAGCGTCAGGAAAGTCAGCACGCTGGCGATCATCGGCCCCCACCCCCACCTGACAGGATCCTTCTTCTTAGTCAGGAGAGCAAATGCCCCGAACATAAAAATGACCAGCGGCATATTTTCTTTGATGAGACAGAGGAACACCGAAGCTATGACAAACGGCACGTATTTTTCGCGGCGGAAAAAATCATACACCAAAAATAAAAAGACAGGCGCGAAGGCTTCCGGATTGAATTCATACAGCAGAGCAAACACATTCGACGGAAAGATCAAATAAACCGCCATTAAAACGACGGCCACCCATTCCTGGTGATCATTACGGATGATCCTGTAAAAAACATAAGCGCTTAAGACGAATGCGGTGAGCTTCAAAAGAAGCAGAGTGAGCGGATGAGGAAACAAAGCAAAGATCGGCAGGATAAGGAACGTGAAGTAATAGGAATGATCGCCGAAATAATTAATGCCGACGAGCGATGTGTATTGCGAACCGTGGCAAAGGTTCCAGGTCGCCTGGGAAAAGAACGCCAGGTCCCAGTCATAATACGACAAAAAATAATACTTTAAAAGAAGAGCCCAGGCTCCGGCAAGAAATGCCGCGAGGCATATAAGATGAGCCCATCGCTTGGAAGAAATCTTAAACATCTAACCTTTTAAACGTCTGTTGGACGGGGCTTCCTTTTAGTATTCAAGCGGCTTTGCATCCGGCTTTTTGACTTGTGAAAAATCGAGCTTGGGCATGATTTTGATTAAAAGTTCGCATTCGGCGGTTTTGACCACGAAGCCTTCAGCGCCTACGGCCTTGGCGGTGGCCGCGTCATTGGACTGCAATGTTTCCGCGATCAAAATAAGTTTGGGACGGTTTTCCATCGCTTTGATTTCGCGGCAGAAATCGAAGGTCGACATAAACTCCCAACCCATGTCCAGGACCACAATATCCGGTTTGAGCGCGCGCACTCTCTCGACGGTCTCTTTATTCTTGCCCAAGGCGTTCACATTCTTGAAGCCTTTATCTTTTAATTTCTTGGCCACATGAATGCGTTCCTGCTCGTCGCGGTCGATGATGAGAATCGACCTGTTATAAAGAGTGTCCCACTGTTCCTGCGAAAAAGTATCGGGAGATGCTGTGGCTCCGGTATTAAGGAAGTAATCCAGCAAATGGGCGTTCTTGGTGTACTGAAGGGCCGTATTTTTGGAGATTGTGTTTTTCCGGATCAGATCAGCCAGACTGCGCTCAAGCGAATGGCTTTTTCCGCTTTCCTCGGAATCCATCTGTCCGCGGATTTCGTTCAAAGCGCCGCGGTGGATGAGATTCGCGATCGCGACCGACGACACCATGATCTCGGTGGCAAGCGCGCGGCCGGCGCCGTCTTTGATCGGAATGAGCGACTGCGAAATAACCCCTACCAGGTTTCCGGCCAGCTGCACATGGATCTGCTGGCGGCGGTCCATGGGAAAAACGTCGATGATACGGTTGATGGTCTCGACGGCATCAGACGCATGAACAGTAGTAAGAACAAGATGCCCCGTTTCGGCGCTGGTGAGCGCCATGGAAATAGAATCGAGATCGCGCATCTCGCCGATCACAAGCACGTCGGGATCCTGGCGAAGGGCGTATTTTAGCGCGTCGTTAAACGAATTGGTATCAGGCCCCACCTCGCGCTGAAGGACCATGCTGTTTTGCGAGGCGTGATGATATTCGATCGGGTCTTCGATGGTAATGACCTTGAATTTACGTTCTCTGTTGATGTAATCCACCATATAAGTCAGAGTTGTCGTCTTTCCGCTTCCGGCAGTTCCGGAAATAATGATCAGTCCCTTTCGCTTCATACATAAATCGTTGACCACGCGCGGCAGAGTGAGCTGCTCGAGAGTTTTGATATTGGCGGCGGTAATACGAATGTTGATCGCGAGCGTTCCTTCGCTGAGACAGACATTAACGCGGAACTGGTATTCCTTGGAGCTTCGGTAAGAAAAATCAAGCTCTTTGCATGTCTTAAGCAATTCCTTCTGGTCTGGCGACATCATACCCATAATCAATTCGGTTAAGGCCACCTTATCCAACGGCGGAGCCTCCATAACGGTTAGCTCGCCGTAAATTCTGAAATACGGCGGTTTTCCGGCCTGAATGTGAACATCAGACGCGTTCAGCTTCAATGCTTCATTAATAATTTCATCGATCGTCATAAATCCTCCTGCGCGGCCCAACAATCCCGGTTAAAATACACTTTCCCACTATGCCTTAAGAATCTTACGGATGATTTCCTTACCCGGCTTTTGAATGACGCCATATTCCGTCACGATTCCTGTGATCAAAGAAGCATCCGTCACATCGAAAGCGGGATTATAAACTTTTACTTCTTTGGGAGCTGTGACATATCCGGCGATATTGGTGACCTCGCCGGGTTTACGTTCTTCGATCGGAATATCACGTCCGCTTTGAATATTTAAATCAAATGTCGATTTTGGCGCCACGATATAAAAAGGAATGTCATGATA
This sequence comes from Candidatus Omnitrophota bacterium, assembly GCA_017987425.1. GTDB lineage: Bacteria > Omnitrophota > Gorgyraeia > Zapsychrales > Fredricksoniimonadaceae > JAGNTT01. The sequence continues at coordinate 650 of JAGNTT010000167.1, read as the reverse complement.
TTTTGCCAAGACCGCCAGCATATACGTGCCGATTTTATTAGCCGCATCCCCGTTCGACGCAATTCGGTCGGCCCCGGCGAAAATCATATCCACTTTCCCCTGCTTCATCAGCGTCGCCGCCATATTGTCGCAGATCAAAGTGGTATCGATGCCCTCGCGCGTCAGCTCCCACGAGGTTAACCGCGCGCCTTGAAGCAAAGGACGGGTTTCACAGGCATATACTTTAAAATTCTTGCCTTCTTCCTTGGCGGCATACATGACTCCGAGCGCTGTCCCGTAATCGACGGTGGCGAGCGCGCCAGCGTTGCAGACAGTCAAAAGGTTCATGCCGTTCTTGACGAGCTTTGCGCCGTGTTTGCCCATGGCGCGGCAGACCTGGCGGTCTTCTTCAAAGATCCCCATGGCGCGTTTATGCAGCAACGCTTTGATATCACCGACGGATTCACACGGGTTTGCACGCACAACCGCCCGCATGTCATCAAGCATATTGAACAGATTGACCGCGGTCGGACGCGATGTCGAGAGATACACGCATGTCTTTTCAAAATGCACATCAAACGCTTTGCGGTCACGTCCTTTGAATGTCTTGATTCCCAAAAGAACACCGAAGGCCGCGGCCACGCCGATCGCGGGCGCCCCTCTGACTTCCA
>JAGNTT010000166.1 GCA_017987425.1 Candidatus Omnitrophota bacterium | reverse complement strand
CTTACCGCGAATTCAAAAGCCTCGTCATGCTGTGGTCGATCGGCAAAGACTCGACGGTGCTGTTATGGCTTGCCCGCAAGGCCTTCTTCGGCCATGTGCCGTTTCCTCTCGTTCACATCGACACCAGCTATAAAATTCCCGAGATGATCAAATACCGCGATGAGCTGGCCCTCAAGTTCAATCTGAACATGGTGGTCGGTCAGAACGTACAGGCTTTAAAGGATAAAAAAACATATCCTGACGGAGCGTTAGACCGCATTGCCTGCTGCAAGGCTTTAAAGACAGATGCCCTTAAGAACACTTTGTCAGGTGCCTGGCCCCGCAAACGACTGAATCATAAAACCGGTCAATATGACATTGATATCAATACGGAACCTTACACCGGTGTTATCGTCGGTGCCCGCGCCGATGAGGAAGGCAGCCGTTCGAAGGAACGATATTTCTCTCCCCGCGACCGCAACAGCGATTGGGATGTCGGCGATCAGCCGCCGGAATTATGGAACCAGTTTAAGACCGATTTCGCGCCCGGCACGCACGTCCGCGTTCATCCGCTCCTCGACTGGACGGAACTGAACATTTGGGAATATATAGAGAGGGAGAATATTCCCATCACCTATCTTTATTTTGATCAGGGCAAGGGAAAACGTTACCGTTCGCTCGGATGCTACCCCTGCACAACGCCGGTCGATTCAACCGCCAAGAACGTCCAGGATATTATCGAAGAACTTCGCAGCGGCAAATTTAAAAATATCGCCGAACGTTCCGGCCGCGCTCAGGACAAAGAAGACGGCGGCGGGCTCGAAACTTTACGCAAAGAAGGTTACATGTAGAGAAATTGATAGAAATGGGGAAATTGGCAGAAATTGAAGAATGTTTCTTTATAAATTGATTTTCTTAATTTCTACTAATTTCTATTAGTTTCTCAATTTCGATAAGGTTTTATATGTCCGAACATCGCGAACAAATGAATGTTGTCATCGTCGGTCACGTCGACCACGGCAAAAGCACGCTCGTGGGCCGTCTTCTGGCGGACACAGGATCTCTTCCTGAGGGAAAACTCGAGGCGGTTAAAGCCAATTGCGCGCGCAATGCCAAACCGTTCGAATATGCATTTTTGCTCGATGCTTTGAAAGACGAACAGGCGCAGGGGATTACGATCGATACTGCGCGTTCGTTTTTTAAATCAGAAAAACGCGATTACATCATTATCGACGCGCCGGGCCACATTGAATTTTTAAAGAACATGATTTCCGGTGCCGCCCGCGCCGAAGCCGCGTTGCTTTTGATCGACGCTCACGAAGGCATTAAAGAAAATTCCAAACGCCATGGTTACGTCATGCGTTTTCTCGGCATCAAGAACGTGGCTGTCTGCGTGAATAAAATGGATCTGGTCAACTACGACCAGAAAGTGTTCGAGCAGATCAAGGCCGACTACACAAAATTCCTCAAAGAAATCAATCTGGTTCCGAAGTGTTTTATTCCGATCGCCGCTTTTCACGGCGACAATATGATTTCCAACTCCCCTAACATGCCGTGGTACAAAGGCGAAGATATCCTGCGCGTATTGGACAGTTTTGAAAAAGCTCCTCCCAAGGAAAACCAGGTGTTCCGTATGCCTGTTCAGGACATTTACAAATTTACCGAAGAGGGCGACGAGCGACGCATTGTCGCAGGCCGTGTCGCGACCGGAACAGTCAAAGTTGGCGATGATGTAGTTTTCTTGCCGTCGGGTAAAAAGAACCGCATCAAATCCATCGAATATTTCAACGGCCCTGTTCAACAGGAGGCTTTTGCCGGGCAGAGTACCGGTTTCACCATGGCTACGGAAATTTATATCCGTCCCGGAGAAGTTTTATGCAAGCTCTCCGAAGCTCTTCCGCAGACCGGAACCAAATTCAAGGCCAACGTGTTCTGGATGGGCAAACAGCCTCTGGTCAAGAACAAGATTTACAAACTTAAGATTGCGACCCAGCAGGTGCCGGTTGTCGTCTCGGAAATTCTTCATGTTTTAAACGCCGCGGAACTGGCTTCGAGCCAGAAAGATCATGTCGACCGTCATGAGGTGGGCGAATGTATTTTTGAAACCATGAAACCTGTTGCGTTCGATCTGGTCGGTGAGATTGCGGAAACCGGCCGTTTTGTTTTAGTCGACAATTATGAAATTTCCGGCGGAGGTATCATTCTGTCGTCCATTCTCGGTGCGGACAGCATTTTGAACCAGCATATCAAGAAACGCGAATTCGGCTGGGAGCGCAGCCACATCACGCCGGAGATGCGCGCGCAGAAATATGACCACAAGTCCGCGTTCATCGTTTTGACAGGCGATATCGATACCGGCAAACAGCGAATCGCCAAGGCGCTTGAAGAAGCTCTGTTTAAGATCGGCCGTTTTGTTTATTTCCTGGGGATTTCCAACCGCCTGGTTCTGGCGACCCATGATTCCAAGGACAAAACGCTCGGCAAATTCGAGCAGATCCAGCAGCTGGGTGAACTGGCGCACCTTATGACCGATTCCGGTCTTATTTTGATTACTTCGATCACCAACATTGATGAGTATGAGCTTGAAACCTTAAAGAAGCTCAATAGCCCCAACCGTACCTTTGTCGTCAATGTGGGGGAGAACCGCTTTGCCGACAAGCAGGTGGACCTGGTTCTGGTCGAAAATGAAGACTCAGATTCCGCTGTCCGCAAGATCGTGGACATGCTCGTTAAATCCCTCGTTTTAGACCCCGAATATTTCATCTGATTTTTAAATACGTCACCATTAACCTTATTTCAAAATAAATATTGACAGGTACGGGCAGGGATGATAATTTCTTAACGAATCATTCGAATGATGTAGTCTTCTTTGAGCAATTTTACGACGTGAAAATGACTTTTAGAATTCAGCTGTGTGAGTGTGATGGACCGATCTGTGAATGATGTTTCCAAAGACATTGAACTGCGCTGCCAATGCAGCCGTTTGCTCTTTAAGAAGTTAAAAAAAGACTTAGAAGTGAAATGCCCGAGATGTAAACGCATTCACGTTTTTACGCTCGCACAGTTGAAGGCCTTCCTTGAGGCCGGAAATTTCTGCGCGCTGTTTAATTCCCCCTCAGAGGCTCGCGATCCTGAATCCCACGCCCCAAAAACAGGGAAGCAAACGCATTAGTGCGTTTGTAGTGTTTTTGACGGTTGTCGGGAAATGGGATAGGAGCTCCTTCAGACATTCTCCTTTCTTCCAAATTCCTTAATTCGATGTTCATCAGATATCGTGCACGGACTGTTTTGTCAGCATGTGTCTGCATTGATCGGATATTACAAATCCATGGTTAAGGAAGACCACAAAAAAATCGATCCTGAAATCGCCGGTGAAATTTTAGACGCCGTTTCGCGCGTGAAATACGGCGAAGTCGTCGTCACTATTTACGATTCACGGGTCGTTCAGATCGAAAAGAAAGAGAAGAAACGATTTAGTTAACAACTACCACGCCTGTGGGGTTATTGCTTTTCATTCTGTCTCCGGTTGCGCCTGCAGAGGAAACAGAAAATTAAAGGAATCAAGATGAAAAATCAACAAAACAGATCGAGATCCAAGCGTCAACTCTTTGAAACTATTTTGAATAAGTGGTCGTCAAAAAAATGGAATTCGGATACATCCTCAAAAAGAGCGGAAAGAGTCAATGCACTAGTTGTCCGTGCCATCGGTACGGCGGCTTTTCTAGGGACGGGCACGTCAACGGCGCTTGCCAAAGATGATGCGGCGCTTATGCCTGAAGTCGTTGTTACCGGTAAACAGGAAAAGGATCCTCAGTCAGTTTATAAAGTCGAAAAAGCTTCTTCCACTAAATATACCGAACCGCTGCGCGATATTCCCCAGACCATCACGGTTATCGGCAAGGACATGATGCAGGATCAAGCTGCCACGACGCTGCGCGATGTGGTTCGTAACACCCCCGGCATCAGCATCCAGGCCGGCGAGGGCGGGGTTCCTGCCGGTGATAACCTTTCCGTCCGCGGATTCAACTCACGCACAGATCTTCTCATCGACGGTGTCCGCGATTTCGGGGGATATTCCCGCGATCCGTTTAACTTTGAACAGGTCGAAGTGACCAAAGGCCCGTCATCCGCTTACGGCGGACGCGGTTCAACCGGCGGTTCCATCAACATGGTCAGCAAAGCTCCGGATCTCGAAAAAAGTTACAGCGGGACGGCCGGGATCGGTACCGATCAGTATAAAAGATTCACTCTGGATTTGAACCAGCCCATTAAAGGTGATAATCTCGAAGGAGTAGCTGTTAGATTTAACGCTCTGTA
>JAGNTT010000165.1 GCA_017987425.1 Candidatus Omnitrophota bacterium | reverse complement strand
CATACCCGCTGTGAAACAAAACCTTTGAGGCAACCATGCTGATCACGAAGAAAACGCCGAGAACCAGAAAGGTGGGGTTGCTCAGATAGAGAGCCATAATCTGTCTATGAACCTTCATCATCGGCTCAACTCCAGAAATATCTCTTCCAGGTTCAGATTCTCAATGTGAACTTCGGCATCCCAGCTGTCTTCGAGTCGTTTCTTTAATTCCGGATGAAAATTTCGGACAGAGGCAATCACCTCATGGTCCGAATGTTCGCAATGGATCGCTCCGTCCAGAGTAAAATCGGAAGGAAATTTTTTCTTGGCGAATATTCTCAGCCTTTTAACCTCGTCCTTCAGGTCATCCAGCCCGCCGCTGAACGCAATTCCTCCATCGTTGAGGATGGCGACATGATCGGCCACTCGTTCCAGATCGGAGGTGATATGCGTGGAAAAGAATATTGTGCACGGACGTGCAGAGACTATTTCGACAATCGTTTTTAAGAATTGCCGGCGGGCGGCGGGATCGAGGCTGGCCACCGGTTCGTCAAAGACCAGCAGCTCAGGTTCGTGACCGAGCGATAAAATGATGGAAACTTTCTGGGCCTGTCCTTCCGATAATAAGCCTACTTTATCTTTTAGATCGACCCTCCATTCGCGCACCAATCTGGCGATCAGCTCATGGTTCCAATGCGCGTAGAACGAAGCGGTGTAATCGATAAGCTGTCCGACGGTGAGCCATGGATAAAGCCTGTCTGACTGGGGTACGTAACCCAAACGTTCCTTGGTGACATCACGGAAAGCCCACGGATTGTCGGACAACACACTCAAACTTCCGGACGAATATTTCAGAAGCCCCAGGACTGTTTTGATCAACGTCGTCTTCCCCGATCCATTGCGGCCCAATAAACCGTAAACGGCCCCTTTCGGAACGGACAGAGACAATGAATTGAGGACATTCCTGTTTTTATAGCTTTTACTGAGACCTTTGATTTCAATGACGTTATCCATGTTTGTCTTCCTTCCACAACGATTGCAGCAGCTCGCTGATCTTCTGCTGTTCAATCGACAGCTGTTTGGCTTTGATGACGACTTCCTTTAATAAAGGAACAATGCTGTCTTCTTTTTTCTGCAGATCCTTTTTATGAACCGCCGACGCGCGGACGACCATTCCCTGCCCCCGGACGAATTCCAATACGTTTTCCTTCTCTAACAATGAATACGCTTTGGAAACCGTCATCGGATTGACTTCGAGTTCCTCGGCCACCAGGCGCACGGAAGGCAAGAAGAGACCGGTCTCTAAACGGCCGGTGGCGATCTGCGTCTTGACCTGGTCCATGATCTGGCGGTAAATGGGTACGCCTGAGGATGCCGATACTTGAAATAGAATTTTTGGCTTCATAGGTGCTGTTCCTGTTCGAATGACCTTACTGTATTACAAATGTAATACACAGATACACCCATGTCAAGAATCTTTTTTTAGGAGGGATAAAATTTAGGAGATTTTTACGGTACGGCCGCTGATCTTGATCTTTCCCGTTGCGAACAGATTGACCGCACGGAAATAGATCTTGTGCTCGGCGCGATGGATCTTTTGTTCCAGTTTCGCAAGAGTGTCTTTGGGCAGGATGGGAACAGCCTCCTGAAGGATGACGGCGCCGTTGTCGATCTCTTCGTCGACAAAATGCACGGTGACACCGGTCACCTTGACGCCGTAGTCAAAGGCGTCGCGGATGGCATGGGCCCCTTTGAAGGCGGGCAGCAACGATGGATGGATGTTGAGGATTTTGTTCGCGTACGCACGGATAAAAAGCGGGGACAAAATGCGCATGTACCCGGCGAGAACGATAAAGTCGACCTTATGCTCGCGTAAAAGATCGATAACCGCGCGGTCAAAGGATTCGCGGTCGGGAAATCCTTTAGGGCTCAGCGCCGCCGCCGGGATCTTGGCCTTACGCGCGCGCGTGAGCGCGAAAGCGTCCGCCTTGTCGGAAAAAACAAGCACCAGGTCGGCCTTGATCTTGTTGGCTTTGACCGCCTTAATAATCGCCTGAAGGTTGCTTCCGTTGCCGGATGCCAGGACTGCGAAATTCATAGACGCCGCTCCGTTCGTTTTAAATATGTTCCGTGTGAATGTCTTTCATGTCTTTATATTTAATAAGCCCGATGAGGCCGACAAAGCAGAAGATCACCCCGACACCGATTAAAATCCACATCTTTCCCACATGTCTGGAGAGAAATGAGCTTAATACCATCGCGATCAGAAAGGCCAGGTGCATCACAAATTCCAGACTGGCAAAAACCTTCCCACGCATTTCCGCTGAACAGACATAATGCACAATGGTGTTCGAGGCAATGACGATCGGCCCGACGACAAATCCAAGAATGCATGCCAGCCCCATGCCGATCATGCGGCTCTTGAGCATGCCGACCGCTAGCGCGAAGACCGCCACCATGATTCCGCCTAAAATTAGACAAAAGAAGATCGAATGAAAACGCGGGATTTTCTTGCCCCACTTGGCGTACGCCAGGCTTCCCAGAAAGAGCCCGATCCCCAAAGGCACCGCCAGATAGCCCAAGTCTTTGGTGATCGTATTAAACGTCTCCTGGATGAACATAATGATAACAACATAGATAGAACCGGCGGCCATGAACAAAATGGTCATGACATAAATGATAAACAAAATGTGCTTCTGGTTAAGAATGTAGTCGATGCCTTCTTTGATCTCATCGAGGACAGTCTTCCTGATGGTGCGAAACATTTCTTTTCCCGTTGAGAGCATCCCGGCCCTGCTTAAATGCACATCGCGCAGGCGGGACACGGAAAACACCAGAAGTCCTGAAACAAAAAATGTGGCGGCATCCCAAAGAAACCCTCCCTTGGGCCCGTGCCATTCGACAAACAACCCGCCTAACAGCGCGCCCAGCACGAAGGCAATCATCCCTGTGACCGAGACCAGCGAATTGGCCACATGCAGATCTCCTTCATGGACGATGTCCGGAATGAACGACATTTTGGCGGGAACATAAAAACGGCTCAGACAAAATACCAGAAAGACAGCCACGTAAAGGGGCAGCATGGACCTCTGGTCGAGAAAGAAGAGCGCGATGCACAGAACGATAAACCCTCGGATGAAATCACAGACGCACAGAATTGTGCGCCTGTCCCAACGGTCGACATAAACGCCGGCAATCGGCCCGACGACAAAAACGGGAATGATCGTAAACGACAGGAGTTTGGCAAGTTCAACCGGTGAACCCGGATGCTTGACCGCCACCAGCCCGACCAATGCCATCTGGTTGATACGGTCGCCGAACTGCGAAATCAGCTGGGCCAGCCAGAAACGGGTGAAACCTTTGTTGCGCGCGATAAAATTAAACATGTGTCCTATCTTTTCAGATTTTATCTGGTTTTTTCATTAAGAATTATTTGGGACAGCCGCATATTTTCCCTGAGCAGCGGCTCGAAATGCCCGGGATTGCGAATGGCGCTGTAAACCGCCATCCCTTCCACATATCTTCCCTGGTCGCACAGCGATTTGCCGAGCGCGATCCTTGTACGCACATTCCACGGGTCGATCAAGGCCGCCTGCCGAAAATAGATCTCAGCCTCCGGGAACATTGCGCGTCTCACATAATACATGCCGATTGAATACTGCACACGTGAATTAAACGGCTGCATGTCAACCGAACGTTTGAGCATCGAAAGCTCATTGCGCGCATACAGCGTCTGCTGAATAGTTGTCAGATAAAAAAAAGCCAGAATACCCGCGAGCGCTATCTTTGAAACGGACGGCGAGGTAAACTTCCGCTCTTCATTCAGGCGCCAAAGATGCTGTGCGCCAATCACTAAAATCGTCAGCATGGCGATGGACGGCACATATAAAAAATGTTCGGCCAGGGAAATGAATCCCGGCTGGACGCCCAAAGATGTGACAATTTGCGAGACCGGCGCCAGCTCAACCAGGAACCATAATACAAGAAAGTTGACCCTGCCGTCGATCTTTCGAAAGTTTTTCAGGAAAAGACATAAAGACGCCAGCCAGAAGAGAATGGCACCGATGGCCTGCGGATCCGTAAACGCCGTGAAGACCTTGAGCGAACGGTCGAAATACAGATCCGACGGGAAAACGAAAAGCCTCAGATACGTGATGACTCCGCGCGCGAACGTGAGCACGCCGAACATGAGCGCCTCGAGAGATCCCCAGCCGAACAGTTCGGTGATGCCGAGCTGCCGCCGCAACAGAATAAAACCGAAGACGAGAAGAAAGAACGGAACAACCGCGAACCAGGATTTTTTCCGTTCCGACGGGAAAAGCCAAAGAT
>JAGNTT010000027.1 GCA_017987425.1 Candidatus Omnitrophota bacterium | reverse complement strand
AGAGGTTTGGCGGATGTTGTGGTTGAGAATGATCCTGAATTCGTGATGCCTGAAGTGATCCGCAAAGCAATGCATGTTGATCTATTATCGGATATTCCCAATTTGATTTATATGCACAAAAGTAAAATGGTGCATACCAAAAAATATTCGTTCCCTAATTTGGATGAAATCCCTTTTGCCGGCCCTTATCTTTACAGTCAGGGACTTAGACCTGCTCATATTGTCACGGCGCGAGGGTGCCAATACCATTGTATTTACTGCGATCGCAATACTCACTGGGGAGGCGGTGTCCGCAATCGCAGTGTTGAACATGTATTAAGCGAAATCAAAGAACTTGTTTTAAATCTGCACGCGAATGAAATCCATTTTCTCGATGAGGATATTGCGGCGGATAAGGAACGTCTGGCAAAATTGTGCGTTGGAATTCGTCAAATCAAAAAGGAATTCAGATGGCATTGCTGCGCGTGTGTCGACTCTGTCAGTAAAGAGCTTCTCGTATTAATGAAATACGCGGGATGCAGCGTTGTGAATTTCGGTGTGGAATCGGCGTCAATGGATGTTTTGCGCCGGATAGGTAAGAAATACACCCGAAAAGATATTTTAAATGCTCTGCGTTGGACGGAAGAGGCCGGCCTGAAGGTTGAGATCATGCTGACGATTGGAAATCCGGGAGAAACAGACGCTGATCGTGAATTAACTTTATCGTTGCTGCGGGAGATAGGAAACGATATTATATTGACCACCAATCAGATGGTTGTTGCGCCGGGTACAAGTATGTACCGTAAAGGGTTGCGGGAGGGGTGGTTTAGTCAAAAATCCTATTTTGAAGATGAACAGGTCTTTTATTATCCTGCTTCAGAAAAAGTGTAAACGACGAAAATTGAATTTTATAAACGAATACAGGGACGTTCGAAATAAAGAAAACTTGGTATGTTCGTTAAGGGCAGGAGAGTCTGCCTGTGAAATGACAGGTCTTTTGACTGACAAAACGTTATCATTAAAAAATTAATCTTGGGAGAACAATATGGGTAAACAATTGGCGGCATTAATCATATGTTTAGTGCTTTGTTCTTGTTTCTTGACTTCTTCCGGGGCTGAGAATGCCGCGCCTGAAATGTCTGTTGCTCAGTCAGATTCTCCGAAGGAATCCCAGTCGGTTGTGGTAACGCCTATTGAATTCTACATTAATCTTTTAAACCTAAAAATCTATGACGCCGTTTTGACAGACGTATCGGCATGTAAAGACGATCAGGAGTGCTTGCAGGAAGCTGCAAGGTTAAAGTCTTGGAAGTGTGTCAGCGAGGTTTGCGGCGGTACAAATAAGGAAATATCAAATGCCAGCCAGTGTTTCGGCAGCAAGCCCGATGAGATCCCCCAAGAGCAATGGAATACTGTTGGTTCCAAGCTCTGCGGGCTCCTCGCGGGATCCAATCCCAAGGAGATCAAACAAACGCTCAATTTTCTTCCGGATGCGGATGAACCGGATTTAGTCAGAAGCGTTGCGGTTGCCAAGGCGTTAAAAGGATCTGCGAGCGCCTGTACGGACTATATCAAGGAGTTCATCGGCGCATATGGCCGCGATACAAGTCTTGAGTGGTTTAAGACGAGAGCGGGATGCCGGATCCTCGCCAAAGAAACCACCCGTGAACAGGAAGAGCGGGATTTCTATATATGGTTGGGTGTTTACAGAAATTTCAACTGTGCGGCATTTTTTAACGCTGCATTAAGCCCGGCATGCCAGAACAGTAGTGCTGCTTCCCCGAGTCCGTTTGCGGCTACTCCCGAGTCTAAGGAACCGTTCCAAATTAAAGAGATCGTCGATCAAATAGGACTGGTGGCGTATGATGCGGCGATGCGTGATCTAGCGGCGTGTCAGAAAGATGAAAGCTGTCTGCAACGGGCTAAACGGATCAACGTTGCAAGATGTATTGCCAAAGTTTGTCCGGGACAAGGTTCCGAAAAGAATCCCGCTTCATGTTTTGACGATTCTTTCGGGAGTATTTCAAGCGGAACCAGAGATCAAATTAACGCCTCGTTCTGTCCTACATTCAGTCCCAGCGATGACAGCTTAAAAGACCTCAAGGGATATCTTCCTAATATTCCAGATAATGAGTTGGCTGAGTTTGAAGCCTATGCGTTGGCGGCTGGCGAATCTTCCACCTCCTGCCAGAATTATATTAAACATTATGTCGGTCCATTCGGGCCGCAATGGAATTCTGAATTATACAGGGTTTTATCCGGTTGCCGGATCATTGGCGGAGAAAGCTCGCTCGGGCAGGAAGAAAATGACTTTTACACCTGGATTGGTGTCAAAAGAAAATTTAGCTGCAATAATATTGTCGATACCGAATTCAAGAATGTGTGTTCCTCGCGGGACATCACACAAGACTTCTTCCGCAAATAAAAAAGTTTGCGTTAATTTATGAGTAAAAATAGTTTTCCGAAGACCGGAATTTATTTTTTCTGTGATGGGAGCTCTGAGCAATGTTTCAGGGTGGTGACGGTTGATGGAAATTTGAAAAAAGAGGCTCCCGAATGGTAGCCTCTTTTTTTGTGTAGGCGGTGTTTGAATACCACAAGATAAAGATCGGGACGGGATTCTTAAAATATAGTCAGAAATTTAGAACGATCGTTCCGGCTAAGGATAAAGCAAGATGATCAGATGCGACTATTTGATAATCGGAGCCGGCTTTTCCGGCATTGCGTTGAAATACAAACTGCTCGGTAAGACCATTTTGATCGACAAGAATCCATTCCCTTATAAGATCGGCGAGTCCCATATTCCTGATCTTATCCATGCCGATCCGGGCTTGTTCAGTCTGATCTCAAAGCTGATCAAAATGAAAAGTTATACGCGAAAGCTTGGGACAGTCTTTTGTGATTCATATCATGGCCAGCACGCAAGCAATCTCCCCACGGCGCTGGGAGAAAGGTTTACTTTTCATTGTGAGCGGCCTGAAATCGAAAAGCTTCTGGTTAAAGAACTTTCCGTCGAGATCCGCCGGGAGAAGATCCTCAACATTGACCTGGATCGGAACATAGTTAAGACGAATCTTAATATCTACAAGTTTAAGAATTATCTTTTGGATTGTTCCGGTCCCGCCATGGTCATCGCCAATAAATTGAATATGGTTGCGCCAATAGATCAATTCCAGGGTATGAAAGCCCAGTGGAGCTACTGGACGATCGACCGCTTAAAGGAGGGGGTCGATTCCTGGGCCCATTGGACGGTCTTGAATAAGATCGCTGCCGACAGCTGGATTTGGCAGATTCCTATATATAACAGTTCGATCTTGAGTATGGGAATGCTTCACAGGGGGGAGCCCTTGCCGGATGATAAGCTTATCGAGTATGTCGAGAAACGCTCCGCAGCTTGTTATCAGCTGACCTCCATTGCCAAGAATCCGGAGAGGGCCATTAAACCGTACATGGCTAAAGTGCATTCGCGGCTGCATTATTCCCGCCGCAGTCAAAAGTGTTCCGGTCCTAACTGGATTCTCGTCGGTGATGCGTATTGTTTTGCCGATCCTGTTTATTCGGTGGGTTCCGGAGTAGCCACCCTGGAAGCTGTTACAATTGCCAACAATCTCAACAAGAATGAAGGCAGGTTTGATCATCAATGGTATGAAAAGAATTGCAATGCTCTTATAGCGTCGGTCATTAAAGGCATCAGTACCTGGTATTCCGGAACCGCATTTGATAAATCGGTCAATGAGGAAGTCAACAATACAGTTCTGCGGGGGGGCTTTGCGCGTCATTTTTGTTCATCTCCCGTTACAGAAGGCGCGGTCAAATCGCAGCAGGAGACGATAGACAGTTTTTTAATGTCGCTTGAGCACTATCCGTCGATATATCAGATCAAGGTTTACTATTTTGATAAAAGCGCTTTTCTCAAAAAAGGAAATTTTTTAACGATCGTTTATGAAGGCCAGTCTGTACAGTTGAAGAATAAAACCGTCGCGAAAGTTTTTGAAGACCATGTGTTGGGCAAGAAAATTTCGTTCAATGATCTGTTTCTCATTGTTGAATTAAATTTGAGGAATCTCAAGGACAGGGCTTATTTCTGGAATGTGATCCGGTTACTGGAGCTGGTCCCGCCCAAGACCCCCTATAAAGACAGATTGTATTATTTCCATCCCGAAAGATATGAGCTGATCCGCGGTCAGCTTAAATTAGGCGAGAAAACCAACCATTTGATGGTTAAAGACCGTGCAACGATTGACTTTTTTGAAGGCATGAAAGCAAAGATTGTATTCGGGAAATCTTTGGAAAAACTGTCTTCCGGTCAAAACGGTTTGTCGTCCCAAACAAAATCGACCCTCAAGCAATTTCTCAGGACTTTTGACAACCAATATCATACATTCGGTCGGAATTTTATTATTTCTCAGAAGCCGAAATCAAAAGCCGTGTCCGGCGTTTAAATTCAGGGCGTATTCAAATTTTAGTGATCGGAATTTTTATCCGGTAAGACCCAGGGCTTTGCCGGCAACGGTCGGATCAAAAAGCGGATCCGCTGAAAGAGCCGTTCCGTTGGCGCGAAGCGCCATGGCTCGGCATCCGCCTCGGCACGTGTCGAAAACCGGGCACTTCTGGCAGAGGGTGTGTAAATATTCTGTGCTGTCGAGTTCTTTCAAAAACGGATGGTTCCAGGCTTCCCTGATGGTGGTCCCAAGGTTTTGGTCGATGAAATAACTGGGTTTGTAAAAGCCCTGGGAGCTGCGCACAATACGCACATGACCGTCGTCGAAATTCGCACCGAAAAAAGCCTGCTTTCCGGTCTTCAGGTTTCCCGTTAGGCATAACGGGATGGGATTAGCAATAAAGGCATGAACGTTTTTCCGCTGGGCTTTCATGATTTTCAACGTCAGTTGGCGGTAGAACTCGCGGTCCATATGTTTGAGCGCGTCATTGTTGTCGCTTATCGGACGCAATAGTTGCCAGGCGGCCGGATTGATTTTTTTGACGAGCGGAAGGAATTTCTCAAAGGATTCGGCCATAGTGGGCGTGATGACGGTCGCAAGCCATACAGTCGGCAGATACGCCTTTAAAAGGAAAATGTTTTTAATTTTATCGAGAAACGGCAGGCGCGAGCGGGTGTATGTTCCGTTGGTTTTCTCATCGTATCCCTGCAGTGAGATGAGCGCCACGTCGATGTTTGCGATAAGGCTGTTCATGAGCGGTTTGCTGATATTTTCGGCGGCTGTGTTGATGAGTAAAGAAAATTTCTTTGATCTTGCATAAGCCAGTATGGTGCGGATTTCCGGATGGATGAGAGGTTCGCCGCCCGTAATGCGGATGGCTTTGACCCCCATGTCCGCAGCCTCATCGAGCGCCGCCTTGATGTCTTTGAGGGAAACGTCGGCCGTTCTGGGGCCGGTGCAATAAGGGCAGACCAACCGGCATTTGCCGGTAATCTCGATGATAACTTCTTTGGGTATTGCTGGACGCTTCATGGTTGAGTGAGGTGTTTGATCCATCCTAAGAATGGAGTATAACTCAAAAGACAGCCGATAAAAAGGAGCGGTGCAAAAGGCACCCGGTCTTGGTAAGTCTTAAATTCCAATTGTGTGACGAAAATCAATGCGGACAGAGCGGCAAAAAGGGCAATTCGCAGAATAGAAACCGGTAGTTCCGGCCAGGACAGGGAATGGGGATTTAACCAAATCCGCATGAGGAGCCCGAACGCAATGCCGATGCCGACGGTCGCATAGTTCAATCGCACGATATCTTTGAGTAAACGACGGGTTGTAACGTAAATAACGTAAGTTACTATCTGAAAAAGTATGGTTGTATGAATGATGCCGGCGAAGCATTTGTTCATGAAGAAATAAACGGGAAAAAGGATCCATGAAAAAAGGATGGTCAACGCGACGGATTCGAGCGGGGGTTTAAGATTGACCCAGTCGAACTCTCCGTTCTTATTGGCGGTAAAGTCTTTGATGAAAGGCGGAAGAAAGATTATCATCCCGGCGATGAACGCGCAGGCAAACAGAGAAATAGAAGCGGAAAGAATGGTGTTGCCTGTATTGAATGGAGGCATCAGGAATGCGTAAAGCGCATACAGCTTGGCATCGCCGCCTCTCCAAAGTTCAAAGCGGTACAACAAAAAACCGATGACTGATGCGATCAAACCGTTGATAAAATGAAACGTGACGTTTTCTTTGTCGATGATAACGGTAAAGATAATGGCAGCAATCCCTAAAAGGGAAGAAAATATCAGATGATTATTATAGATTTTTTTGGACTTAAGGTCCGTAAAGATGGTGAAGGCGCCGGTTATCATGATGACAACCAGCAAAAGCATTGTCGATCTGGAATTTTCCATGACTCATAATATATAGAATCAGGATGTTTGTGAAGATGATTTTCTCTCGGGATGGGCGGCGGTTAAGCTCGTTGGGCACCCTTTACGAACTAAATTGGGCTCGGACAGAAATCTGAATTAAGTATTAGGTTGTAAATTGTTTCCTCAATTTAGTTTTCCGCATAGAAGTGAAAGGTAAATATCTTTATGGACGAATTCCGCCGTTTTATGCCGTTTTCCAAAGAGGCGTTTGATCTGCTTCGGGAACTCATTGTGTACGCCCCCAACGATAAGGCCGTGTGTTTTGCCAAAATGTTGAGCGGCGGCTACATTGTATTTAAAAGAGCGCTGGCGGATGTTGACTGCATTTACTCTTACGGTGTCGATGCCAACAATGTCATTTTTGACCTCTCCATTTCCAAGAAACTCAAGCTTCCATGTCACTGCTACAAAAGCACCCTGGGGGATGACTATAAAGTTAACAAGTATATGACTTTTCACAAAAGCAAGGGATCTTCGTTGGGGACTTTTGCCGGTCATGTGATTGAAAACGGCCATCAGGATAAAAATATCTTTCTAAAGATCGACATGGAAGAGGGCGGATGGGAATTCTTGGAGACTTTTAAAGAGCGGGATTTTAAGCGGATCCCGCAAATCGTCGTCGAACATCATAAATTTCTTTTTCCGGGCGAATGGCCGAGATATACGGAGATGCTCAGAAGAATTAATAAACATTATTATCTGTGCTATGTTCAGGCCCTCAATACGGATTTCGTCGGGTTCCTTTTTGACGGAAGAATATATCTTCACACAAAATATGCGGCTACTTATATTCGCAAAGATTTGGGCGAATGCGTCCTCAACACAAAGACGCGTTTCCCGACCAAAGTGGAATATCCCAACATCACCAAAAGACCTTATATTCCTTTAGACGCATGGCCTTACCGTTCGGACCGTAAAAGCATGTATGATCTGATGGCCATTGTCCGTTTGGGCCGGTTGCGTTCTTTTTTTAACGGCATGCGGGATGACGTTCAAATGAAAAAATGGTCGGTCGACAGGGTGGGCGACAAGCTTAAAGTGAGTTCTAAGGAGATGGTGATTTACGGTATTGATGCCTCGGAAAAGAAGATCAAGGCCGCCCGGAAAAAGCAGGATAAGCTCATGACCATTGCCCGTAAGATCAAGGATGTGAAGGATTAAGGAGCCAAATTAAATTTGGGCCGCCCTGGAAAAAATGATAGGGGCCCTATCGCAGATATGATATACTTTTGATTGAGATCAGATACAACTTTCCGACGAGGCCCATCTTGAAATAGCATTCTTTGATTCTAAAGAATTCTAGGCCTTTTTCCGCCATTCCTTTTCCTGGAATCATTTATGGAAAATAAAAAATTACAGATCGCGCTTTATGACGGATGTCAGTACTTCTGCACATTTTGCATGTATGAGCATGCCAAAGACAAGAATCCGTTAAGCAAGAAAAACATCATGACCGATGAGGATTGGTACAATCTTTTCGCATCGGCATATGAGAGCGGTTACAGGACTTTGAATATCGCGGGGCGTGGAGAACCTACACTTCATCCGTCATTCGGCAGGATAGTAGCCAGGGCATATAAACTGGGGTTCCGTATTTCTTTGCTGACGAATGGGCTCAATGATCCGGTGGTGATCAAAGTGCTGCCTCTGCTCCAGAATATAAGAATCAATTTTAGCGCTCTCAATGAACATGAGATGCAGGCTATTCACAAACCTCTCCCCGGTTTTTCTTTCGACCGCTGCATTGCTTCGATTAAGAATATTCTACGGGCCATCGAAGACAAACAATATGACATTGTCCTTTACGCCAATTATGTCTTAACGACGCAATCCATGGCGGGGGCGTTTACTTTTCCAGAAAGGGTCAATAGCTTTTTTTCGTCGGAGTTAAAAACACGGAAGATGGTTGTCTCATATTGGCATTTTATTGATTATGTAAAAAACAAGTCCGATGATCTTGCGCTCAGTTATGAGGAGTTGCAGGAGTTTTTATCGGCGGCCCGCGCCCACAGCCATGAAAAGTTTTTGTTGGAAAACACCGACTTGTTGAAGTTCATCGATCAAACCGAGGACTTGCTTAGAAAAATAGAACCGTTTGCCAAGTCAAAGGGAGATGCTCATCAGCGCTCCGGTCAAACTCAGTACACGTGTGAGGCACATAAGACCGTAATGACCGTCGACGGCAATGGCGACTGTTATGGCTGCTACAGCCCTTTTCGTACGGTTAACGGTTTGTCTGCCAAGGAAGATCCATTTTTCTTCGGTAATGTGCGATCGCAGGAGTCTAAAGAAATTCTTCGCGACAGGAAGGGATTCAATCCCATGATGGATGTTTCTAACAAATATTGGAAACCGTGCTTAACCTGTGTCGCCAAGGGGCCGGTCAAAGAATGATGAGCCGCCGTTTAAAGAGCGGTGGTTTTATGTTATGGAAGTGCTGATCATTGGGGCAGGGGCATTAGGAAAATGTATGGCCGGTTTGCTGGCGCAACAGGCATCTGTAACCCTGTATGAGCGTGACCTGCAGACCCGTCGGGCCCTTATGCATGGGGGTTTTACCTTCCAAAGGGAAAAGTCCGCACACCATTCCATAAGAGTTCATGTCATTGGTTCCCTGGATAAGATTGAACGACCAAACATTGACGTTTTGGTTTTCGCGACCAAAATTATGGATTTGCGCGCGGCCGTAACCGAAGCGGTAGGTTTAAATCCCCGGTGTGTGCTTCTTCCGCAGAATGGAATTTTTGACTATCGCTGGACTAGGCGTTTTTTTAAAAAAGCGCACATTTGCCGCGGAGTAACCACGATGGCGTGTCAGGAAACAGGTCATCGCCGGGTAAAATTATTTTATCAAGGTGATATTTATGTCGGCGGCGACGGCGCTTTGTTCATTGCTGATCTTTTTCGCAAAAGCGGTGTTCAGGCCAAAGCCTATCGTAATTCCGACGGAGCTGTCTGGGCTAAACTGATTTTTAGTGCGGTCATGAATCCCTTGCCTGTCATCACTGGACAGGGATATCAAGTTTTGAACACTGACAAGGACATCTGGCGGCTGGTCAAGCAGGCTGTCGCCGAAGGACGGACCGTTGCCCGGGCAGCGGGGGTGGCTCTTGCGTTTGATCCCATGAAACTGATCGAGAGAGTTCGTAATGGAGACTTGGCCGGCATAGAGCATCGCGGCTCGATCGTTCATGACAGAAACGCCGGCCGGTCGACGGAACTGGATTTTATTACCGGTGCGCTGGTGCGTCTCGCCGGCAGGCAAGGCGTCAAAGCTCCGGCGTTGAAATCAATTTGGGCAAGGGCTAAATCCGTCGGGGCATAAGGGCAGAGATGTACAATTCCGGATCATTAAAGAAAATGTCACAGTTGTTTCAGGTCTTTTCCAAAAGGGACCGGCGGTATTCCCTCCGCTTGCGTTCCTGGGAAGAGTTCAAGAAGGTTCCGGTATCCATCCGCAAGGATATCAAGGCGTTTGTTGACGCCGGACTGGTTCGTGATGCATTGAACATCACGGCGACATCGGGGTCAACATCTTCGAGAATGGTCATCGCACATTCCCGCAAAGCGTATGAAGCCCATTTGAAGCGACTGGTTAAGTTATACCGTCTGATCGGGATCAAAGAAGGTATGGTGTGTTTGAATGTGTGTGCGTATGAATTAAACAGCGGCGGACGCCTGATGGAGGCCGCATTTAAGGCAGCCGGGGCCGGGGTTATTCCGCTTGGTCCCATCAGCACCCCGGAGAAGATCCAGGATGCTGTCGGTCTGATCAAGGCGCTTAAGCCCGTCGTGGTCAATGCCTATACCAATCAATTGTTTGACCTGTTCGCGGTTCTGGGCCGCAAGCATTCCATCCGCCGTTGTCTGGTCAACGGGGAACCGTTGTGGCCTGAGTACCGCAAACGGATCGAGCGCATGGGAGGCGTTGAGGTCCACGACCATTACGGAGCAATGGAGATTTCCGGGCTGGCGGTGGCGCTTAAACCCGATGATGACTATATGAGGGTTGTACCCGACGGGCTGCTGTTGGAAGTTCTTTCGGATGACGGGACGATATCGGCCACGGGTACTGGTTCATTGTTGGCAACAGACCTGAATAACACTGCCATGCCGTTCATCCGCTACAGTGTGGGGGATCGGGTGGAGCTGGTGCGCCGCCGGGGGGCATTGGGGATCAAAGTTTTGAGCCGTACAGAGGATAGTTTACTCATCAACGGGGTCGTTGTGCTGAAAAAGGAGCTGATCCGAGGGGTCAATGACTTCCTTGGGCATCCGGGGTTCTTCTTTGTATTAGATAAGCATCCGATGCGATATTATGATAAACTTTTAATTAATATAACCGGTGGAAATCCTCAGCAATTTAAGGCCTTGACCCAGGCTGTCATCGACGCCGTGGGCTTGGATCGTTGTATTGAAATCAGAACACATCAAGGGGCAATCCCAAGGACGATCAATGGAAAAATCAAGTACTTCATTGATGCCAGAAAAGAAGAATAAATTCCGGGTCCATTACACCTGGATCTATGTGACGGAACGATGCAATCTGCATTGCGACTACTGTTTCTTCCGTCATATGCACGGCCGGGAAATATCCATGGATGCCGTCGAGCAGCTCTTTCAATTATTCGAACGGTACAATCCCCCCAGAACGCTCATCTGCAGCGGCGGGGAGGCATTCCTTGCCAAAGAAAACCTTTTTAAAATACTCACCGAGGTCCGGCGCCGGTTTCCCAAAACCAACCCGCATATTCAGACCAACGGACTTCTCATCGATAATGAAGATATCGCCAAACTGAGCGACTTGGGAGTAAGTCTGGAATTCGGCATTGACGGCAAACCTAAGGAAACCATCAAGCACCGCTGCGGATTAAAGCCCGCCTCTTACGCGCGCTTGACCGAAACTATCCAGAAATGTATGAAAGCCGGAATTTTCGGCGGTTCGACCATGACGGTCCATCCCGAAGAAGTGGACCATATGGAGGAAGGGCTCGAATATATCGGGAGTCTGGGGGTTCCTCATGTGGATGTCACACCCGCGGCCTTTATGCCGTGGACGCCGGAAACGGTCGAGAAATTCAAAAAGAATTATCTGACGCTTTCGCGCCGCAAGGAATTACGGAAGCTCGCGTATGCCAATGAAGACCAGGACTGGATTTCACCCGGCGACATGGACCTGAGCCTTCATCCGCCGGGTTTTCTATTCGGCGGGGATCCGTTTCTCTGTCTGCCCGAGAACAAGCGCGTCGAGTTCACCCTTTGGGACCCGAAGACCTTTGAGATCCGCCCGGAGATCATGGCGTTTTATGAGAAGGCCTATGCCGAAATGCACGCCGATCACAAGCGCCTGCCGTACCGCGAGCATGTGTGCCACAATTTCGAACTGATGAACACCATGATGGGAGAGAAGTATATGAACACATGGGCCATCAACGACATCATGCGTTTCCTGACCCGCACGCATCTGACCCTGGGGAGTCAAAAACACGGGACATGAAAACCAAAATCAATCACGTCTGGCTGTTTTTCACCGACCGCTGCAATCTGGGCTGCGGGTATTGCTTTTATAAATATCGGTCGCAGAGTCAGGTGATAACCTTGGAAACATTCCGCAACATTTTAGATTTCATCCGCCCCATCGCTCCGACGGAATTTGTTTTTTCCGGCGGTGAACCGCTCATGAATGCCGACCGGCTCAAGGAAATGATCATGGTCATCCGGCAGGAAGAATTGGCCCGCTATATTTCCGTACAGACGAATGCCACCTTGCTGAATTCGGAGTTAATGAATTTTTTCATCAAACACAACGTCAATCTCGAAGTTGGTATTGACGGAGATGAGGCAACGACCCAGCGCAACAGACCGGGCATCGGCGATTTTTATTACCGGGACATTCTGCAGGGCGTTCAATTGGCGGTCGGAGCCAAAGGGCCGATGACGGCCACGATGGTCGTTCATCCGTCGAGCGTCGGGAAACTTTTGGACAACGTGAAATATTTGTCGGCGATGGGCCTGCGTTCTCTGGAAGTTCATCCGGCTTTCCTCGAGAGATGGGACCAGGAAGCTGCGAGCATATTTCTCGATCAATACCGGCAGACGTGCGCCTGGGAATTGAAAGAACGTCATCAGGGACTGATCGGCCGCGGTTACAGCGAACCCGCGCGCGGCACGTGGGATCTGCTTTCTGTTCCGAGCGGCAAGATATTGGCGAACTGGCTGCTGCTTTCTTTCCCCGAGGATGTGCGCGAAGAAATGTATTTGATGGATTTCAGCCGTGATTCATCCGGTGAACTTCTGCCGCAGGCGCCCCCGTATTTCAAGGCCCTGGAAAAACATCTGACGGACCATCCCAACTGCAGTTACCGCAGCATCAGCAATTTCAACGCATTCTACGCCTCTCAAACACCACCGGGTCGTAAGTACGAAGAGCGGGTCAAAAACTATATTGATTTGTGCGAACGGATCGAGGCGGTGGACCACAGGATTATGGGGACCGCGGCATGGCAGCGATAAGATATGAAAGCGCTTTAGTCGAGCAGGCGCTCGCCCGCGAATACGCTGCCGAGATGGAAAAGGCCCTCAAAGGGATGGCCGGGCTTAACGACATCAAGCCGCTCATCCGTGATTTCGAAAAACAGTTTGCCGGTTATATCGGCGCCAAGAATGCCGTGGCCGTCAACTCCGGTAGCGACGCTTTAAAGATGGCCCTTCTGGCGGCAGGGGTAGGGCCCGGCGATGAAGTGATCGTTCCCGATTTGACCTATCAGGCGGTTGCGTTGGCTGTCTTTTACTGCGGCGGAAAACCTGTTCCTGTCGATGTCTGCCGGAATGATTTGCAGATGGATCCGGATGCTGTCGAGAAGGCACTGTCCAAGAAGACAAAGGCTATCGTCGCGGCCCATATGTTCGGACGGCCGTGCGATGTGGAACGCATCGGCAAAATATGCCGCGACAGCAAAATCGTTTTTATCGAGGATGTCTGCCAGGCGGAAAGTTCCCGGTATGAAGACCGCATGCTGGGAAGTTTCGGCGACATGGCCGCATTTTCTTTTTCCTATTACAAACCGCTGTCTTCCTGCGGAGGCGGCGGAGGGATGGTCGTTTTCAACGGCGAGAGAGAAAACTGCGTCCGTCCGTGGATGGAAGACTGGCGTAATGACGACGATCTTTTGAAGACCGGACAGCGGTTTGCGCCGATGGCGTTTCTGGATATGATCGCTCTTAAAGTGAAATTCGCCCGTCTCAAGGAAATCATCCGTTCGCGGCAAAAAATCAAGGCCCTGTATGAACGGGAATTGAGCGGCGTTAAAGGATTGACCATTTTCAAGGACCGTCCCAAGACGGAAAGCGTGGCGCAGAATTTTGTCGTGTGTTGTGAGCAGCGGGACAAGCTTATCGATTTTCTGACGGCCAAAGATATCATGGTTCAGAAGCCGTATCTGTCCCTTCATCAAATGAAGGTGTTCGCCGGAATCAAGAAACGTTTTCCCGTGAGCGAATGGTACAGCGCGACCGCGCTGCACCTTCCGCTCTATTCGTTTATGACTGAAGAGAAGGCCGGGTTAGTGGCTGCTTCCTGCCGGTCCTTCTTTCAAAAGAGGTAGTGATGGAGATCAAACCTTCCAAAATCCGGCTGGATGCCTCGACGGTGTGTCAGTTGAAGTGTCCGACCTGCATGACCACTAAGGGTCTGATTCCTCAGAATCTCGGATCCAAAATGCTGAAGTTCGATGATTTCAAGAAGCTGGTCGACGCCAATCCGTGGATACGGAGCATCGAGCTAAGCAATTGGGGGGAAATCTTTCTCAACAATGATCTGTTGAAGATCGCCGCGTATGCCTATGAGAAGAACATTTTTTTAACGGCGGTCAACGGCGTGAATTTGAATACCGCCAGGGAGGATATGCTCGAGGGGGTAGTGAAGTACCGCTTCGGCGATATCACCTGTTCGATCGACGGAGCGACCCAGGAAGTTTATGCGATTTACCGCAAAGGCGGGGACCTCAACGCCGTTCTGGACAATGTCCGCAAGATCAATGAGTTTAAAACCAGATATAAATCGCCTTTGCCGAGGCTGCGCTGGCAGTTTATTCTGTTTGACCATAATGAGCATGAAATTCTCCAGGCCAGAAAGATGGCCCGTGAACTTGATATGGAGTTTTATATCAAATTCGCGTGGAACGAGACTCCTTCGTTGAAGCAAAGGAATCTGGTCAGGCTGCTTTCTGGGGTCGACGCCGCCGGCAGACAGGAATATCAGGAGAAACACGGGAAGTTTTATCTGGTTGAGTCCATGTGTTCGCAAATGTGGCTTCAGCCGCAGATCAACGCCGACGGGAGAGTCCTGGGATGCTGCGTGAATTATTGGGCGGATTATGGTAATGCATTTAAAGAGGATTTAACGGCCATTCTAAACAGTGACAAGATGAATTATGCCAGGGATATGCTCGTCGGTAAGAAAGAAGCGCGGGAGGATATTCCCTGTACGCAGTGCCATTGGTACCGGGAAATGAAAAAAAACAAGACGTGGCTTTCTTCCAAGAAAAAAATCAATGAAGCGGCCGGCCAGCCGTAAGGAATTTAAATGCTTTTAAGCAAAGCCGAAGCCAAACGAAGATACGATAAACGGATCGCCGGGGCGCGCGATAATAAAATCTACATCGGCCCGGAGATCGTTTCTTTGCGCATCGGCAATTCATGCAATTTAAGCTGCAAGTTTTGCTGGATCCATTCGCCGGGCAACCCGTCCCGCCTGGCCCCGCCGAGCACATTGAGAATGCAGAAAATTCATGAAGTTATCCGGGACAGCGTTGAGCTGGAGGCGGACCAGATTCATATCATTGCCAACGGCGAGCCGAGCCTGCATCCGGATTTCCGTCAGATTATGAGGGACCTTGAGGCTCAGCCGATCAAGACAAAGCTGTTGACCAACGCGACGTTTCCGCCGGATTACTGCAAGGATGTGATTCGGGCGGATCATGTGTTGATCGATCTCAGCGCGGTCGACAAGGAACACTATATTGAAGTGCAGGGGAAGGACCTTTTCGAACGCGTGACCGGCAATATCAAACGTTTGGTTGCGTTGCGCGACAGTGAGAAACCTTCGTTCCGGATTGAGATCGCCTACATCGTTAATTCCTTAAACGTGGATCATAAACAGCAGATGCTGGATCTGGCCAAAGAGCTGGGCGTTCCGTCGGTGGATTTCAAGATGATGAACGAACATCCCGATAACAAGAAGGTCGCTTTGTCGGGTGTCTTTGACCTGGGCGGATCCAGCGGGAACAAAAAAACTCCGCCGGTTTGTCTGAACGGCTGGTTCTACATGGGCGTCTCCGAAGATGTGGCCACCGAATGCTGTCTGATTCCTCAGATGGGGCTGGGGGCCCTTTCCAAAGACACGCTGAAAGATATTTGGCATTCACCGCGCGCGATGAAAATGCGTCTGCTCGGCAAATACGGACATATTCAGAAAATGTACAGCGCGTGTCAGACATGTTCCTTTTATGATCAGAATATCCAACGGCAGGAGGCGATGGAGCATGCACAACAAAAACAAAAAGCCGCTGCTTAACGCTGTTTTGCCGATTGTGGTGGGTTCTTTCTATTGAGGAGAATGGTATTTAAACATGGATGAAAAAAGAAATAAAGTGTTCAGTCGAACCAGTGTTTTTTTTATTTGTTTTATAGGTTTTTTGTGCCGATTTTACCAGCTTGGTGACCCAGGGCTTATTGGCGATGAGTTGATTACTGCTTTCAGGGTGGATCGTCCTTTTATAGAAGCCATTGATTTGCTCAGGCACTCGTCATTTCCGCCGTTGTATTACGTAATTCTGAACTTGTGGGTCTCTATATTCGCAGACAGCGAGTGGTCCTTGCGTTTCATATCCGCTTCTTTCTCAGGTTTGACAGTGTTCGTGGTTTACAAATTAGGCAAAGAATTATTTGGTCGTCAGGTTGGTTTGTTCGCGGCGGCGGTCTTGGCCTTATCGTCGTTTAATATCAATTTTG
>JAGNTT010000164.1 GCA_017987425.1 Candidatus Omnitrophota bacterium | reverse complement strand
AATCGAATGCTTTACAATTTGCTCGATTACTTGCGCCTCTCCCATTGTTGTTCCAAGTGAAATTGCCATATTTAAATTTGGAACGTTACTTGCAAGAATTCCGCTGTCTTTTAAGGCTAGTCGGCATGCAGCTAAAGCGATTTGTGTTCCCCGTCCTAAATGAGTAGACTCTTCTTTACTTATATATGTTTTAAATCGAAAATTTTTAATCTCACCCGCATATTTTATATCGTAATCAGAGACATCAAACGCCGTAATCCGGCTAATGCCGGACTTGCCCGCCATGATGTTTTTCCACCACTCTTCCCACCCGATCCCGAGTGATGAGATGACGCCTAATCCTGTCACTACGACTCGACGATCATTTGGCATGAGCCATCACCCCGCAAATAAGATTTAAAGACCCTATGGGGCGCTCACCAACGGTAATCGTCGAACTGAAAATTCCTAAGTTTTTCATCATTTTATCAAGCATGACATGAATCGTGATCTGTTCGTTGATCATTGGCAAATCCTGAAATTCGCTTTTAACTTTTCCGATGAATTTGATGCCGTCGCCACGAGAATCATCGTTTAAGGCATATAAAACCAAAGCCGCCTGTGCGGCGGCTTCAATGATGAATGGTTCGGGTAAATGGCTGATGGGGAATGCCTGATTCTGGAAGATCCACTCGTTGCCCGTGATGTTCTTGATGGCGGTCAGACTTTCGCCCTCTTTGATTTCGGTAATGCGGTCGATCATCAAAAAAGGATACGCGTGAGGCAATATTTTGAATAATTCCGTCTGATCGAGAATAAGCACCTTCCGGTTGACACAACGAAAATATTATATAGCAGTTATCGACGGGCGCAAGGAGGTTTTATGATTTGTGGACAAATGGAATGATATGTTAAAAAGGCAGGGCTTCAATGTCTTCGGGCTTTTCGATGTTGACGACAATTGCCTCAGGCGAGATTTTGCGTATAAGGCCGCGGAGCACTTTACCCGGACCGATTTCGATGAAATTTTTAACACCCTGCCCCAGGATGTATTCAACAGATTCCACCCACCGGACAGATGAGGTAATCTGCGCGACCAAATTATGACGGATGGCGCCCTCTTCGATATGCGGCTGGGCATTGACGTTGCTGATAACTTTGACCGCGCCTGTCTTCACCGGAACGCCAGTGACCACACCGGCAAACCTAAGCGCGGCCGGGCTCATGAGGCTTGAATGAAAGGCGCCGCTGACATCCAGAGGAATCACTTTGCCGCCGGCCGACTTGATGCCTTCGCAGGCCGCCGCGACTTTTTCGGCATGGCCGGTGATGACGATCTGTTCTTTTGAATTGTAATTCGCTACTTCTGCCCCGGTCTGACCGCAAATGTCTTTAAGTTTGGCGGCATCGAAACCGATGACAGCCGCCATTGCGCCCTTAGCTTCTTTGGCGGCGTCTTCCATGAAGGAAGCGCGCTGTCCGACGACTTTCAGAGTATCTTCGAATGACATGACATTCGCGGCCGCGAGCGCGGAATATTCGCCGAGACTTAAACCAGCGGTAAAGCGGACATTAATATTTTTAAATTTCGGATGGGCTTCAAGGGCTTTTAAAGCGGCGACCGACATCGTCAAAATAGCCGGCTGGCAATACGCTGTCGAAGTCAATTTTTCCTGAGGACCTTCGAACACTACGCTTTTAAAACCGGCGCCGACCAGCGCTTCCGCCTTGTCGAATATTGCACGAGCGGC
The DNA here is from genome assembly GCA_017987425.1 of Candidatus Omnitrophota bacterium. Taxonomy (GTDB): domain Bacteria; phylum Omnitrophota; class Gorgyraeia; order Zapsychrales; family Fredricksoniimonadaceae; genus JAGNTT01. The sequence continues at coordinate 2,643 of JAGNTT010000164.1, read as the reverse complement.
ATCGGAACTTTCATAAAGCTCCTTGCCCATGCCCACTTTTTGGGCTCCCTGGCCCGGAAATATCAATGCGACATCGGTCATAGTTTTACCATTTCACCACATTCGCCCCGGCCACAAGACCGGCGCCGAAGGCAACGAGGACAACCGTACTCCCCTTCTTGATGCGTCCGGATTCAACCGCTTCCTGAAGCGCGACGGCAATGGATGCCGCCGACATATTGCCGTATTTATTGATATTGATAAAAAATTTCTCTTTGGGTATATCCAGTTTCTTGGCGACCGCGGTGATGATGCGGTCGTTGGCCTGATGAGGAACAACGCAGTCGACCTCTTCCATTTTGACGCCTGACTTCTTTAAAACTTCTTCAACAGCCTCAGCCATGGAATTGACAGCGATCTTAAACAGTTCCTGTCCCTGCATGACGACATAGGGCAGCTTGGCGGAGGCGTCTTTTCCATTTTCAGGACCGCGAAAATCTTCAACGACCACTTCCATGAGGTTCGAAAATTCACCCTGGCTGTGCATAAAATCGGCGACAATTCCGCCCGACTCTACCGGACCCAAAAGACATGCTCCCGCTCCGTCGCCGAAAAGTACGCAAGTGCTGCGGTCTTTCCAATCGATCAATTTAGTAATGCGTTCAGCCGCGATCACAAGAGCATTGTTATAAAGCCCGGTCTGGATATATTGTTTGGCAGTTGTCATCGCGTAGAGATAACCTGAGCAGGCCGCGGAAATGTCAAAGGCAACGGCTTTGTTAGCGCCGAGCGCTTTTTGAACGAGACAGGCCATGGAAGGAAAGTTACTGTCGGGACTGATCGTGGCAACTAAAATCAAATCGATATCGGAGGCGGAAATGTTGGAGTGTTTGAGCGCGTCCTGGGCGGCTTTGACGGCCAGATCGCTTGTCTTCTCATCTTCGGCGGCGATGCGGCGCTCCGAAATCCCCGTGCGGGTACGGATCCATTCATCGGTAGTCTCGACGATTTTTTCCAGATCAAAATTGGTCAGACGCTTGGCAGGGAGATATTTTCCGACCGCGATGATGCCGACATTTCTCATGCTAATTCGCAAATTCTTTTGTCATTTTACTTAAAAGGCTGTGTTCGACTTCGCGCATAGTGGCTTTGATGGCGTTCTTAATCGCCTTGGCGGACGAACGTCCATGGCTGATCATGACAATCCCGTTGACACCCAACAGCGGCGCTCCGCCGTATTCGGAATAATCCACCAGTTTTTTGACATGCTTAAGTCGGCCCTTCATCAAAAATGCGCCGATCATGGCTAAAGGATCTTTTTTGACTTCGCGTTTGATCAATTTGCCGGACGCCTCCATCAGCCCTTCCGAAACCTTCAAAACAACATTACCGACAAATCCATCGCAGATAATGCAGTCGCATTTACCCGTATACACTTCATTCGCTTCGATATTGCCTATGAAATTTTTGACTTTTTCCGACATGAGCTTGTGCGCTTCTTTTTCAAACCCGGTCCCCTTGCTGTCTTCTTCCCCGATGTTCAGAAGCCCGACTGTAGGATTGTCCACGCTGAAAACTTCCTTCATGTAGATGCGCGAAAGAAGAGCCTGGTGTAATAGATGTTCGGCTTTAGGCATAGTGTTGGCCCCAACATCCATCATGAAGGAACATCCTTTAAGAGACGGGATGACCAGACCGATGGCCGGACGATCAACTCCAGGGATCATGCCGAGCTTGAGAGTCGCGGCAGCAACAACAGCACCGGTGTTTCCGGCGCTGATAAAAGCATCGTATTTTTGCGGAGCTTCTCTAAGGAGACTAACTCCTAATGTAATTGAGGAATTTTTTTTCTGACGGATGGACGCAATAGCCGGATCATGCATGTCGACGACTTCAGCAGCATGTAAGACTTCAATGCGTTCCTTGGGATAGGTATATTTTTTGAGTTCCGCCCGGACGCGGTCCTCGATACCGATCAAAGTCACAACGAGATGTTCTTCTTTAATAGCCTCGACCACGCCGGCTACAATATTTTCCGGGGCGTAGTCTCCGCCCATAGCATCTACAACGATATTCACGTTTATCTCCGCATTACCGTTGTGCGTTATGCGTGGCCGAGCTTAGATGCTGGCCACACATAATCACCGATTAATTTTCTTTGGACGCTTTCACACGGGCCGTTACAACCTGGCTGCCGCGGTAGTAACCGCAGAACGGACAGATGCGATGCGGAATGATCGGCTTCTGGCACTGGGAACACGGAGTTAACGACGCGACTGTGGCTTTCCAATGAGTACGGCGTTTACGGCCGCGCTGCTTGGAATGTTGACGTTTTGGTAATGGCATGACACTCTCTCCTTAACGCGAGAGTCACAGGTCACAATGTCACACGCCACAGGTTATCTGTGACTGTAAGACGTTGTGTCTTTGTGACTATTTTTTACATTGGCACTTTTCTATATTTAAATTCGTGCCGCATCCGACACAAATACCTTTACAGTCTTTGGAACACAGCATACGCTGCGCAATATTCAGGATCATTTCCTGACGGATATCTTCCCCGACGTCAATAACATCCATCGGGCTTGCAACTTCGTAATCAAAATGAAATTCACGTGATTTTGGCCGAGTGAAATCTTCAAGGCAGCGCGCGCATTGATAACC
>JAGNTT010000163.1 GCA_017987425.1 Candidatus Omnitrophota bacterium | reverse complement strand
AAGGCGAGCATCGTGAATTTGGAAAGGTCTTTTTGCAGCTGTTTCTGGATCTGTTCGACAATGTAGGGGAAGCCCGATATCTTGATGTGGAAGTCCGGTTCGTCCATGACCCCGGTCAGGTTTTCGATCTTTCTCATCATCGTATTGTGGGCCTGAACGATGACGACAACGTTGGTGGACTGCTTGTTGTCGGCGATCAAAAGCCGGCTCCAGAACGGGCTGTCGATCGCGTCTTTGAGATCGCGCGGGCCGTCGGTGATGCTTTTGACGCCCGTGACGCCTTTGATTGTTTTGAGCACCGAACTCAAGTATTTGATTTTGTTCGCGTAATCGGCGGAGTAGATATTACCGCCGACGCTGATGATGATCTGGCTGTCCTTGCGGGTAAAGAGTTTGGATATGCTGGTATCCGCCTGGTAATGCATGTCTTCGTTGGAAAAGAAGAAATCGTAATCCACATGCGGGGTAAAATCGATGTTTTTTAAGAGCACGAATCCCGACAGGATCGACAGAAAAAAGAAGAAAATAGCCTCGAAAGCGAGGATCTTTTTTTTGGGTCTGGCAGTCTTGGGAATGCTGGGCAGAGTAGACATAAGTGACAAATACTCTAGGGGAATTGACGATTGATGTCAAGGTCGCCGGTAACGATTTATTCGTGCAGATTGTTCTTTGTGTTATATACTTTGGCATGTAGAATCTAGGGATGAATTTTAGAATTTATACATTATTAGCCGGTGTTTTGTCGCTGTGGGGCTGTATTACGCCTGACACCAAAACCTCGCGGGGAGTCAATTCTCCGATCATGGCCGCCTATCAGGCGGCGGTTCCGCAACGTCAGTCGTCCCTATGGGATATCCCGCTGGACCCCCAGGCCCAGATGTATGCCTTAACCGGCGGAATTTTGATTTTGATGGTCATTGTCATTTTACGTTCCAGTCAGTTTAAGGAAAAATGAAAAGAGCGGCCCGGTAGAAAACTTCCTAAATCCAACCAGCCGAATTATTTCAAATTTGGTGTTCCTTTTCCAAGCTCCTGGAAATTATCCGGAACCCCCTGAATTAATCTAAAAACGCTCATTCAAAAGTTAACCGTTTCGCCGGCTGATAAAAATGTCGGATTTCATGCATTTTTCGCTTTAAGTGCCAGAAATATTAATCATTTACAAATATTAATCTTTAAAATATAATTAAAACCTTTGTGAAGACTGTGAAAAGCCCCCTTGAGGGCGGATTTCACGCTTTTCGCAACCAACAGGTTGGAGGAAATTTATGCGTTTCGGTAAAAATGTTATCGTTGGAGTTCTAAGCTTTTTTCTCGCCCCTGCCGTTTATTCTTTTGAGTTGGGTTCGTTCGAAGTGACTCCAGTCGCAACGGTAAAAGAACAGTATGACGATAACATTACCTCCGACCACACCGACGTCCTAAGCGATTTCAGCACATTACTGTCGCTTGATCTTGAGGGCGTTCGTGAAACAAAGACCGAAACATTGAAAATTGTAGGAAGTATAGACCAGGAGATTTTCACCAAAGAGCATGACTTCAATAATACTTCCCAAGGTGTCCTGGCAAAATACAAAAAAGAATTTTCCGCCTATGACCGCCTTACCGTCGATAACACTTTTACTCACGCCGACAAACCAACCTCACTTGACGATGAATTCGGACGCGTAGCCGGCCGTTATGATTACTTTAAAAACACGTTCAAACTTGGTGGAGAACACGATTTCACCGAACAGCTGACCGTCAAGGGCAGATATGTCGCGGATTACTATGATCCGTCCAAGACGGGTTTAAAAAGTTCCATGCTCCATAAGCCCGGTATCGAGGCGGCTTACGCTTTGAATTCCAGAACGATCGGCTCTCTTTTCTACGATTATTCGAATTATGCTTATGAACCGGGCGGAACGGCCACCAAACACACTACCGGCGCCGGTGTGAGAAGATTTTTTACATCCCAGATTTATCTGGATGTCAAAGGGGCGGCGGATTATATCAACACGATCACCCGCGACAACACGATCAAGGCTATGTATTTCGTGGGTTTGACTAATGAATTTGATGAGACCACGCAGGGGGGCATTTCTTTTACCAAGTCTTCCGATTTCCGGTATTCTTCCAGCGCTCTATTCGAAAGCTGGAGAGTGACGGCCAGCTGGGGACGGCAGTTTACTGAACGTATGCGTTTTAATATCGCGGCCTTCACCGGGATCGGTGAGGACGTTCAGTCAGGCAGCGAAGAAAAATTCAACGGGGTTATTACAGGGTTGGAGTTCGAGGTGAGCAGAAACGTGAAGCTCGGCGTGGATTATGCTTTTCGTCAGCGCGATGCCGAAGCCGCCGACCAGGATTATGACAAAAATACAGTAACTATGGGGATAACAGTCAAGTTTTAATTGGTTATCGTGTGATTTATGCTTAAACAATACGCAACATTCTTCCGCCGGGCCACCATCATATTCGACATGTTTTTGACGGCGGCGTCCTTCTACATTGCTTACGTCATCCGCGATCAGTATGAAGGGCTTTACTTTTTCAGCAGTTATTACTGGCTCATTCCGTTCTTGGTTCTGACGTGGAGCGTTTCATTATACGTTTTGGGGATGTATCAATCCTTCCGTCTGCGCCGTCTCGGGCAGGTGCTTTCCATCATTCTGCGCGCCGGCATCACGGTCTTTATCGTGTTCGGCTGCGTGACCTATCTCTTTAAAATCAGCTACATCAGCCGCACTCTTGTTGCCGCGGTATTTTTGGTGACCATTTCGTTCCTGACGGTCGAGAAAGTCCTTTTGCTGATTTTCCTGCGCCGTCTGCGCGCCAAGGGTTTTAACTTCCGCAACATTCTTGTCGTCGGAACAGGGGAACGCGCGAGACGTTTTGTATCCCAGGTCAACAGCCACCGCGAGTACGGGATCAAAATTCTGGGGATTATCGATGAGGACAGCAAGAACATCGGCCAGGATATCGGCGGTTATAAAGTCGTGGGCGATTTCGATTTTATTCCCGATGTTCTCTTGAGTACGGCCGTCGATCATGTCATTTTCATCATCCCGCACACCTCGCTTGAGAAGATCCAGCCCATCATCCTGACGTGCGAAACGCTCGGCGTCTCCGTCAGCGTGGCCGTTGATTTCTTTAAAACTCAATTTACCAAGCCGAGGCAGGACACCATGCTCGGCTTTCCGCTTTTGACCTTCGAAACCACCTCCGACAAACACCAGGAACTTATTTTCAAACGCATCATCGACATCATCGTCTCAGCCATCGGGCTGGTCATGATGGCGCCGATATTCCTTGTGGTCGCGATCGTGATCAAATATACCTCGGAAGGCCCGGTCCTGTTCGCGCAGGAGAGATGCAGTCTCAACGGCCGCCGCTTCAAGCTTTATAAATTCCGCACCATGGACAAGGACGCCGAAGGCAAACTCAAGGATTTGATGGCCTTTAACCAGATGGGCGGCCCGGCGTTCAAGATGGACAACGATCCGCGCGTGACCGCGGTCGGCAAATTTTTAAGAAAATCCAGTCTGGATGAATTCCCGCAGTTATATAATGTTTTGCGCGGCGATATGAGCCTGATCGGTCCCAGACCGCCGCTCCCGTCGGAAGTGGAGAAATACGACTTCTGGCAGCGACGCCGGTTAAGTATGCGCCCGGGGCTGACATGTTTGTGGCAGGTCAGCGGACGCAATAAAATCAAGGATTTCGACGAGTGGGCGCGTCTTGATTTGAAGTACATCGATGAATGGTCTCCTCTTCTGGACACAAAGATTTTCTTTAAGACAATTCCAACCGTATTATTCGGCATTGGCGCTAAATAATCGGGTCAGGCCGGCGACAAAAGATTTGGATATATAACCGTATTTCTAAATGTGTATAGGAGGAAATAATGAAAGATAAATTCGTTCTAGGCGCTTTGTTAACAGGAGCTGTGATCATTTCGGCCGCTCATGTTCAGGCCCAAGAGCCCGTCCAGCCGGTCGCTCCGGTGCAGGTTCAAGAGGCGGTAGCCGCGCAGCCGCAAGAGGGTGCGCCGGCCGCAGCGGCCATCCCGGTTCCCTGCGTATCGTCGGGAGATACCACCTATTTGGTCGGCGTCGATGACATTCTCGAAATCAATGTGATCCGTCCCGAACCCATGAATATGACCGTCACAGTTTCACCCGACGGTGCTTTTACCGTTCCCTACATCGGTCAGGTGGTGGCCAGGGACAAAACACTGCCCCAGCTGCAGGAAGAAATCACAACCAGGCTGACGGAAGGGTACATGAAGTATCCGGTCGTCAACGTCATCCTTAAAGAATCGCGCAGCCGCCGGTTTTTCGTTTACGGCGAAGTCGTCCGTCCGGGCGCTTACGCGATCGACCAGAACACGTCCGTCATGCGCGCCATTTCACTCGCCGGAGGATTCACCAAAT
>JAGNTT010000162.1 GCA_017987425.1 Candidatus Omnitrophota bacterium | reverse complement strand
GGGATTATCCGACAAAGGAAACAGGCACGAGGCCGCAACAATCCTGTCCCCGCGCGCGATGACGCCGCCGTCATGCAGAGGAGCTGACGGCATAAAAATACTTTGCAAAAGAGACGATGATATTTTTCCCTCGATCGACACGCCGCTTTCCGTGTATGACGAAAGCTTTGTTTCGCGCTCGATGGCAATCAGGCATCCTGTTCTTTTCTTGGAGAGCTTGTAGACAGCATCGACGATCTCGTCGATCAATTCGATGATCTCCGCTTCCCCGAGGCTGATGCTGAAGAGATGCCCCTGCCCCAGACGCGCCAGCCCCTGACGCAATTCCTGCTGAAAGATGATCAGAATAGCGATGATGGAAAGTCCGAAAAATTTTGTCAAAAGCCAGATGATGGTGTCGAGACCAAGGATCTGGGAAATAAGATAGGCGATGATGAGATAGGTGATGCCGCGCAATACCTGAAAGGCGCGCGTGCCTTCGAAGAAGACGAGCATCCTGTAAAATACAAACCACAGGATGAGAATTTCAAGAGTCGGTTTGATAACGGACCAAATGACAAATTGCATGAATGCTTACCCTAGTTTTGGCGGGTTCAAAATAGCGTCGGTCACCATGGCCACTTCCTTCATGGCCTTAACGTCATGCACGCGGATGATATGGGCGCCGTTCATGATGGCGGCGCTCACCGATGCCGCAGTTCCGTGCAATCGGTCAGGCGCCTCCGCGCCCGTGATCAATCCGATGAACGACTTGCGCGACGTGCCGATCAAAACCGGCTTCTTCAGGGATTCAAACTTCTTTAAATCTCTGAGAATAAATAAATTCTGTTCTGGTGTCTTGGAAAAACAAACCCCCGGATCGATTATGATTTTATCGGATTTCATTCCGCTGTCCAAACATTTTTCCAAAGATGTGGAAAGCTCGTCCAGAATGTCGGGCAGAAGCTCCTTGTATTTTGTTTTCGACTGCATGGTCCGCGGGGTCCCGCGCATATGCATGACCACGAGCGCGGCGCCGTAACCGTTGACCATCTTCAACAATGACTTGGACAGATTAAGCCCCATCACGTTATTGACAATGTCCGCCCCGGCATCCAGCGCGCGTTTGGCAACTTCCGGCTTGTTCGTGTCGACGGAAATGAACACGTTCGAACGCTTGCGCAAAAGCGCTATCACGGGAACGACGCGCTTGATTTCCTGTTCGGCGCTGACCGGGTCGGCATTGGGCCTTGTGGATTCACCACCCACATCGATCAGATCGGCCCCTTCATTAATGAGCCGTATCGCGTAGTCGCAATGAAATACCGGATCGCTGGCGCGCAGAAGGCGTCCGTCGCCGCTGAAGGAATCAGGCGTTACATTAAGAACGCCCATGACCATCGTCCTTTCTCCAAGGACCAGACGGCGGCCACGGGCGTTAATCACATAATTTTTTCTCACTGGTAAATCCCTAGGAATTTAAACCCGGTTTGGTATTGGGAGCGCTCTCGGAAACAATCGCATCAACAATCGGCGATGACGGCTTGTCATCGGGTAAATTCAGAAGCACACGTGCCTCTTCGATATCCATTACTTCTTTTTCAATCAGACGACGGGCCAGGAGTTCCATCTTATCGCGGTTCTCCGAAACAATTCTCTTGGCACGCGCATAGGCTTCCTCGACAAGGGCATTGACTTCCTCATCAATCATCTTGGCCGTCGATTCGCTGTAATCCTTTTCTTCAAACATATCGCGCCCAAGGAAAGACTGCTGATGGATTTTGCCGTAAGCCTGCTTACCCAACTTGTCGCTCATGCCGTAGACGCATACCATGCTGCGGGCGATCTTGGCGACGCGTTCGAGGTCGTTCGAAACCCCTGTCGTCGTATCATTCAGAGCGATTTCTTCCCCCACCATGCCCCCTAAGAGAACCGTCATCATGCCTTTCAATTCCTTCTTCGACATGTAATGCTTGTCTTCCGTAGGAGGCGTCAAAGTGTAACCGCCCGCCATACCGCGCGGAATAATGGAGACTTTGGTGAACGTATCGACCTCCTCTATAAGCAAAGACAGCAGCGCGTGTCCCGCCTCATGATAGGCCGTCATTTCTTTTTCTTTCTTGGATGTAACGCGGCTCTTTTTCTCGGGCCCCATGGTGACGCGCTCGACGGCCGCGAGCATCTGCTCCATGCCGACCTCGTCCTTATCAGCGCGCGCGGCCAGAAGCGCCGCTTCGTTGCACACATTCGCCAGATCAGCTCCGGAAAAATACACCGTCAGCTGGGCGATGCGGCGGAAATTCACATTGTTCGCGACTTTGATTTTGCGGGTGTGGACTTTCAGAATTTCTTCGCGGCCGTTGATGTCCGGAAGACCGACGACGACCTGGCGGTCAAAACGTCCCGGGCGAAGAAGCGCCGGGTCAAGTGTATCCGGACGGTTGGTTGCGGCGATGAGGATCAGCCCTCCCAAGGTGTTAAAACCGTCCATTTCGACGAGCAAAGCGTTCAATGTCTGTTCGCGTTCATCGTTGCCGCCGCCGATACCAGTGAAACGCAGACGGCCGACCGCGTCGATTTCATCGATAAAAATAATACATCCCTTGCCGGACACCTTGGAGGCCTTGCGGCCCTGTTCAAAGAGATCGCGCACGCGGGAAGCGCCGACACCGACGAACATTTCCACGAAATCCGAACCGCTCAAAGAAAAGAACGGAACACCGGCTTCGCCGGCGACAGCCTTGGCTAAAAGTGTTTTACCTGTACCCGGGGAACCGATCAAAAGAACGCCCTTGGGAATGCGCCCGCCTAAGCGTTCAAACTTTTTCGGGTCCTTCAAAAATTCGATGACTTCCTTAAGTTCTTCCTTGGCTTCATCGACACCCGCCACGTCGGCAAACGTGATCTTGTTATTGTCCTTATTGTTGACCTGCGCGCGGGATTTTCCGAACGACCAGATCTTGTTCCCCATCTGCGCACCGCGGGCCGACAGGAACCAGATAAAAATGATGATCAAAACAACCGGCATGAAATTGAAAAATAAATGGGCGAGAAAGGTATCTTCAGGAATGACGTTGAAATCCGCGACGTTCGCGCGCATCAGGTCGAGCAGCTTTTCGTCATTCTGCGGAATGTTCAACTGAAATTCGGCTCCGCCCTTAAGTTTGCCTTTAAGGACGTTCTCGGTGCCTTCGGTAAGCGTAAGCTTTTCGATCTCACCGGTTTGGGGATTGGCTTCCAGCTTGCGGAAAAAATCCCCGTAGGAAACCTTCTGCGGAGTGACGATTTTATAGTTCTGTTCGGATTGGTTGAACCACCACAGAAACGTGAACCCGAGAATCAGCCAGACGACCCAGTTGTTGTTGGGCACTTTATTGTTGCGGAAATCATTATTCTTTCTGGAATTCTTTCGGGAATTCGGATTGGATTGTGAGCTCATTGAGGTCCTTTATTAGAGAAAGAATTAAGACGTTACGTTTCAAGGATTATATCTGAAATTCGTTTGATTTCAAGTCATACCTAGGGGATAGGATATTTATAGCGACTAAAGCACACATAACAAATATCAAATGGCAAATCAAAGGACCAATAATCAATCTCAAATTCCAAATCAATTTGGAAATTAATCCAGGAATTTGATCATTTACTTAGCCATTTGTTCCTTTGAATTTTGTCCTTTTCCATCTGCAGGCGCAGACCTGGGGGCTTCGCTCGAATGCTCCTTACAGGATTGTTCGACCCCGGCGGTATACGTGCATTCTTTATCGAGACGGCCGTCTTTGGAATAAAGCTTCGAGACCCCCTCCAGCAGGTCGTCTTTAAATTGGAGAACCCACTCGACTTCTCCCGTATCAAAGAAAATCCTGGATTCGCCCTGCTTGACGCCGTTGGCGTAACTTGAAATCGTTTTTTCACGGCCCTCTTCATCGAATTCCTTGACCGCTCCGTTGATCTCATCACCCTTGTAACTGATCTCGCTTCTTAAGACGCCATTTTCGTCATACTCTTTGCTTTCGCCGTCGAGATCACCCATTTTGTAACGGGAGACGTAATGGACTTTGCCGTTATCAAAATAATAAGTACTGGTGCCGTCGAGAGCGTCGTTGCGGTAACGCTCGTCGCTCTTGAGATGTTCGCTCTCGAAATATTCTTGCGAACGTCCGTCCAGCGCGCCGTCTTTATAATTTTCCTCGATGCGCAGACTGCCGCTTTCAAAATATTCCTTATACGTCCCGTGATACTTTCCGTTCTTGTATGCCCCGACCGCCATCAGTCGTCCCGAGGGAAAATACTGACGGAAATCGCCGTTCAATTCGCCGCCGCTGTAGCTGGCCTCGAACCTGACCTGATCACTGTCCTCATACAATTCTTTATAGGGTCCGTTTTCCGGATATTCCTGGGCATGGGACATCACCGGGGAACAAACGCAGGCGAAGAAT
>JAGNTT010000026.1 GCA_017987425.1 Candidatus Omnitrophota bacterium | reverse complement strand
ATATGAGCAAAGAACGCATACTTCTGGCAATCGTCACATTTAAAAAACCGGGCGCCTGGTCGCAGGAAGATATCGCCGAGGAAATGAAGGAATTGGTCAAGACTTGCGGCGGCTTGGTGGTTGATACTGTTTTCTGCCGGCTAGATGAACCTACGGCGCCGACGTACATTACCAAAGGCAAGGTTGAGGAATTGACCGCGCTTTGTTCGACGGGCGCGGTGGACACCGTTATTTTCAGCTGCGATTTGAAAGGCAGCCAGCAGCGCAATCTTGAAGATGAATTCAATATTAAAACGATCGACCGCACTCAGCTTATACTCGACATCTTTGCCCGGCATGCCAAAAGCAGCGAAGGCAAGATGCAGGTGGAGCTGGCGCAATTGGAATATTTGCTGCCGAGGCTTGTCGGTAAAGGGATTGAATTGTCCCGACTTGGTGGTGGTATTGGTACGATGGGGCCGGGGGAAACCAAGCTGGAAGTCGACCGCCGCCGTATTTCCGACCGTATTGCCAAACTTAAAAAAGATTTGAAGGAGGTTTCCTTAAGCCGTCAGGTCAAACGCAAAAAGCGCCAGAATGATCAGATCCCTCTGATCTCGCTCGTCGGATATACCAATGCGGGCAAGTCGACGCTTTTGAACACATTAACATCGGCCGGGACCGTCACCAACGACGGGCTTTTCACGACGCTGGATTCTTTGTCGCGGCATTTTGTGTTTCCCAATAAACGCAAAGTCGTTTTCTCCGATACCGTCGGATTCATGCACGATCTTCCGCACCGCCTGATCGAATCGTTTAAGGCGACCCTTGAAGAAGTCCAGCAGGCCGATATTCTCCTGCATGTCATCGACATCAGCCATCCCAATTATCGTAATTTTTATGAAGCGGTGGAATCGGTCTTGAAGGAGCTTGATGTGCTCGATAAGCCGACGATCACAGTCCTTAACAAAATCGACCGCATCGACGACCGCGGCTGGCTTGCCACGATCGAGGCTCAGTTTCCCAATGCCGTCACGATCTCCGGTTTAAAAGGGGAGAACTTGCAGGATCTTCTCGACAAGCTCGAGGGCATGTTTCCTGAGGCTATGGTGGAGATTGATATCAAGGTCCCCATTACCCGCATGGATTTAGTCAACCTTGCCCACCAAAAGGGAAAGGTGCATTCCATTAAATATTTTTCCAAAAATGTCCGTATCCATGCCACGCTTCCGCAGAAGATTGCCGCCCAGTTCAAAGAAGAGGCCTGTTAGATGATCTAACAAATTTTGTAATTAAATATTGACACCGCAGTTAAGTAATGGTACATTTGTCTTGGATCGAGGAGTCGGCCTATGCTCCCCAAGAACATCAAAATACAGAAAATCGAAATTCATCCTGATGACGCCCTTTTTGTCATCGGCGTTGTCAGCGAACTGACGGGCATGCCGATTTGGACAATCCGCCGCCTGGATGAAATGGGTTTGGTCTCTCCGAAACGCGTGAATAAGAAAAATCGGTATTATACTCACCGTCAAATCAACAAAATTGTCTACATCTACCATTTAATGAAGGAACGCAGTGTGAATATGAGCGGTATTAAAGTCATTCTAGAAATCGAGAAGGTCGAGTAAATTTTTTTGTCACGAAATTGGCAGTATCAAGATGTGAGTGCTAACCAATCATTAACTTAATTAATAACAGGAGGTGCAGTATGTCACTCGTACGCTGGAATTACAAACAAACGGATCCCATTAAAGATTTTTTTGGTGATGAATTTCTTGTAGGGTTCCCATTTACACCCGTGACAGGAAAACAATTGGCAGGACTTCAAGCCGTCTGGCAACCCGCCGTCGATGTTGCGGAAGACAAGGACAAGTTCACCCTGAAAGCGGATATTCCCGGATTAAAGAAGGAAGAAATTCGTGTCGCGATTGAAAACGGAATTCTTTCAATCGAGGGGGAACGTAAGTCTGAAGCAGAGCAGAAAGATAAGGATTATCATAGAGTTGAAAGGTTATACGGTCGTTTTGTCCGCAGTTTCAATCTGGGCTCATCAGTTGATGATTCCAAGATCAACGCCAACTATAAAGATGGTGTTTTGGAAATCACCGTGCCTAAAGTAGAAAAAGTGAAGGCCAAGACGATTGATGTTAATGTAAATTAAGAGTAATCTAGGGTTCCCCAGTCTCCAGTGTCCCGGTCATTTGTGGGACGCTGGGGGCTGGGTTCCGAGAGGCTACGTATGCGTTTCGAAAAATTTACTTTAAAAAATCAGGAAGCTGTTCAAAAATCGATCGAGCTCGCCCAGGAATTGGGGCATCAGCAGCTGGAGCCGGAACACTTGGCCGTGGCTTTGCTTCATGACACTGAAGGGATCATCAGGGTGCTTCTCGGACATTTGGGGATTTCACCTGATCGTTTATTAGAGAAATTAACAGCCGATCTTAAGGATCGGCCAAGAGTTGAAGGTGCTACCGGCGATCAGCCGCATTTGTCCTCCCGGTCCGGACGTGTGCTTCAGGCCGCGCAGGATATTGCCAAGAATATGGGGGACGAATACGTCGCTCAGGAACATTTGCTTTTAGCGTTGGCCAAAGATGCCGACGGTGTTGTAGCCAAGGAATTTAAATCGGGCGGTGTTAGCGAACAATCGCTCGCGAAGGAGATTGAAAAGATGAGAGGCGGACAGAAAGTTATGGATCAGAATCCGGAAGATAAATATCAGGCGCTGGAAAAATACGGTAAAGATTTGACGGACCTTGCCAATAAAGGAAAGCTCGATCCGGTTATCGGACGTGATGAGGAAATCCGCCGCGTCATCCAGGTTCTTTCCCGCCGCACGAAAAATAATCCTGTGCTGATCGGCGAACCAGGCGTCGGCAAAACGGCTATCGTCGAGGGATTGGCCCAAAGAATTTATTTAGGGGACGTGCCCGAAGGTTTGAAAAACAAACGTGTCATCACGCTCGATATGGGCGCGCTTGTTGCGGGTGCCAAATTCCGCGGAGAATTTGAAGACAGGCTTAAAGCGGTTCTCAAAGAAGTTGAGAACAACAACGGGGCCGTCATTTTATTTATCGATGAGTTGCACACCATCGTTGGTGCGGGGCGAGCGGAAGGATCGATGGATGCTTCCAACATGCTCAAGCCCGCACTTGCCCGCGGTATGCTGCGTTGTATCGGCGCCACAACGCTCGATGAATACCGTAAGCATATTGAAAAGGACGCAGCGCTTGAACGCCGTTTCCAGCCGGTCATGGTCAACGAGCCTACCGTCGAGGATGCGATCGCAATCTTGCGCGGTCTTAAGGAGCGGTATGAAGTCCATCATGGGGTCCGTATCCAGGACTCGGCGATCATTGCCGCCGCTACGCTTTCCCAAAGATATCTCACCGAAAGGTTTTTGCCGGACAAGGCCATTGACCTCATTGATGAGGCGGCTTCCCGTCTGCGCATCGAGATCGATAGCATGCCTCAGGAGCTGGATCAGAACGAACGCCAGATCAGAAAACTGGAGATTGAGCGTCAGGCCCTTAAAAAAGAAAATGATCAGCCCTCTAAAGAACGTCTTCAGAAGTTAGACGAAGAATTAAACCGCCTCAAGGAAGAAAATAAAAAGATGCGCCTGCGCTGGAACAGCGAGAAGGCGGTGATCGACCGTGTGCGTAAAACCAAGGCCGACATCGAGCAGGCCAAGATCGATGAGCAGAAGGCCGAAAAGTCCGGGGATCTGGGTAAAGTCGCTGAGATACGTTATGGACGTCTGGTGTCCTTGAACAAAGAGCTTGAGGCTGAGAATAAGAAATTAAGCGACATGCAGAAAGACGGCGGTCTTTTAAAAGAAGAGGTGGACGATCAGGACATTGCCGAGATCATTGCCAAGTGGACCAAGATTCCCCTCTCCAAGCTGCTTCAGGGGGAGACCGATAAGCTGGTGCATATCGAAGAGGTTTTAAAGAAGCGTGTCGTCGGACAGGACAACGCGATTGATCTGATCGCGTCCTGCATCCGCCGTTCGCGCACAGGCTTAAGCGATCCCAACCGTCCCGCGGGTTCATTTATTTTCGTCGGACCGACCGGTGTCGGGAAAACCGAGCTTGCCAAATCACTGGCGTGGTTTTTGTTCGACGATGAAAATGCCGTGATCCGTGTCGACATGAGTGAATACATGGAGAAGCATTCCGTGGCGCGTTTGATCGGCGCTCCGCCGGGTTACATCGGTTATGATGAAGGCGGTCAGCTGACCGAAGCCGTACGCCGAAGGCCGTATGCGGTCCTGTTGTTTGATGAAATTGAAAAGGCTCATCCGGATGTCTTTAACGTCATGCTGCAGATGCTCGACGACGGACGTCTGACCGACAGCCAGGGCCGTGTGGTCAATTTCAAAAATACGATCGTCATCATGACGTCCAATATCGGGACTTCCGATATTGCCGACTTGACGAATAAAGAGCAGATCGAAGAGCGCATCCATCAGGCCATGACCGTGCATTTCCGGCCGGAGTTCTTGAACAGGATTGATGAGATCATTGTCTTTAACCGTCTCAAACAGGAAGATATCACCAAGATAGTCGACATCCAGCTTGCGATTCTCAAAATCAGGCTTGCGGACAAAAAGATCGAGCTGACGGTGAGCGATCGTGCTGAGACGTTTTTAGGCGAACGCGGGTATGATCCGACTTACGGAGCAAGACCGTTAAAGCGCGTGATTCAGAAGCTCGTGCAGGATCCGATTGCGCTTAAACTTCTCCAGGGTGAAATCAAAGACGGCCAGCACGTCAAGATCGACGTGAAAGACGGTGCCCTTGTCATCAGCACCCGGTAGTGTTTAAAATATTATGTGTACCGGGAAGAAAAAGGAGGGAAATATGAAAGCATCCGAATTGTCCAAAATTTTTTTAACCGCTGTTTTGTCCGGCTGGGTGACGGCTTCGTTTCATCCGTCGGCGCTGGCCGCCGATGAGGCTGCGGACTCGAAGGCCCAGATTGAGGCGCTCAATGCCCGTGTGGCCCAACTCGAGAAGCAGTTGGCTCAAAGGCAGACAGATGCCGTGGACATGACGGATCCGCTCCGGCAAATGCAGATGATCCAGCGCCAGATGAATCAGATGTTCGACGACAGTTTTTACAGCCGGCTTAACGGGATGCCCGCCGGGTTCGCTATGCCGGAAGCCGATCTCAAGACGGAGGCCAACCGTTATGTCATCCGGATGGAATTGCCGGACATGACCAAGGACGGCATCAGCATTGAAGCAAAGGACCGCGCGCTGACTATTTCCGGAAAGCAAAGCGCTTTGACAAAGAAGAAGGGCGATAGTTTCTATCATGAAGAACAAAGCGTCGGTCAATTCGTCAAGACAATGATTTTGCCGGATGATGCCAGCGTCGATAATGCCCAGGCCCGTTATGACAAAGGTGTTCTGGAAATCAAAATAGGCCGTCAGGCCGGAGTCAAAGTGGGCGGCGGAACCAAGAAAATAACCGTCAATTAAATGATATGGTGTAATGTTCCGCGTCCGGATAATTTTCCGGATGCGGCCTTTGCATGAATAGGCTTCTTTGCTACAATAAGCCAAAATTTAAACGTAACTTTAAAGGCCTGTCGAATGTCCAATATCCGGATCCTTGTATTTCTTGCTGTGCTCGCCGTCATCCCTTCATTTTGTTTTGCCGATCTTGCTCAAGACCTCTCTCAAAAGTTTATTAAAGACGGTTACTATAACGATTACGACGAAAAGGGAGTCTTGGTCAAAACCGTGGAATATAAGGACGGGAAGGCGAACGGAAGATTCCGGGTGTTCTATGCGGACGGCCGTATCAAAAGCATGGGAACCAATCTGAACGGTCTTTTTGAAGGGATGGTCCAGGGTTACTTCCCCGACGGACGGCTTCAATTTAAAACATTTTACCGTACGGGAAGAATGCACGGCATCGCGTATTCGTACTATCCGAGCGGAAAGATGCATGAAGAGATCGCTTACATCAATGGAGCAAGAGAAGGCCGCACGCGCGAGTTTGCCGAAAACGGCAAGCCGATCCGTGAACAGAATTTTGTGGGCGGCAAGGAAAACGGCGGACGCAAAGATTTTTATCCGGACGGCCGCGTACTTCGCGAGTCTAATTTCATCGACGGCAAACAGGACGGAATGATATATGAATACAACAAATCCGGTTCGCTCAAGGCGGGCTGGAAAGGTATTAACGGCTTACGGCAAGGCCCCGGCAAAGAATATTATTCCAACGGCGCCCTGCACACCGAAGGTGTGTGGACGGACGATCAGCTAAACGGTCCGGTGCGTATTTATTATCCCAGCGGCAAATTGAAGTCACAGGTTAATTTCCTGGGTGGGGTGATGCACGATGATCCCTATAAAGAACTTTATGAGACGGGCGAGCTGTTGAGCAAAAGCACGGTAATTTTTGGAAAACGCGAAGGACTTTATCAGGAATACTACAAAAGCGGTATTTTGAAGCGTGAAGGAAACTTCAAAGATGGTCTTGAGGAAGGTGTATTCAAGAATTACACCGAAGGCGCGCATGTGCGTTTAGACAGTTTTTACGAAAAGGGCGTTTTGCTCCACGAAAAGAGATATAACAAGAAAGGCAAGATCGTTGCCGAGAAGTTTTTTTATGATCATTCCAAATAAGCCCGCCGCAGTCTTATAAATATCAAAAGGAATCTTTAAGAGGTCGAGTATGAATCGTTTTAAATCATTTATTCAGAACGTATTTATCGGCGGGGTAGCCGTTCTTTTGCCGATCGCAATCCTGGCGTTTGTATTCAGTGTGATCATCAAATTTGTGACCGGACTCATTGAGCCTTTCACGAGACTTTTAGAAGCAAATTTCATGATCGGCGGGATCGAGGCCGATGTTATCGTCCTGATCTTGATTCTAATCATCGCTTTTTTTATAGGGCTTCTGGTGAGGACCAAGCTTGGGAAAATGGGTCATTCTTACATTGAACGCAAATTTTTGGAGAACACTCCGGGTTATAAACTGATCAAGGATACGACCGATCAGCTGATGGGCGGAAAGCAGTCGCCGCTTTCCAAGGTGGCTCTGGTTAAACCATTTAACAATGATACCAAGGTTACGGCATTCATCACGAATGAACATGCGGACGGAAGTTTTACGGTGTTTATCCCTATGTCGCCTCCGACATCCGGTTTTGTGTTTCATTTGAAGGCTTCGCAAGTCCAGCCGATCAATGTCAATACAGAAGAGGCCATGAAAACCATCATCGGTCTTGGTACGGGTTCCGGAGGTTTGCTGGAGCAATATCATCTCGCGGTCGCTGCTTCCAACAAAAAAGATACATAAACAATCACACTTTTGTTTGCGCGCAAATTTTATAGTTTGCAATTCACAGACCGGGCATAATCCGCAGTTAATATTTAAGAAATTCTGTGTTATTTTAACATAGCCATAAGTCCATATAATACAATAACATATAGATTTGTTGCGTTAGAATCTCAAGTTGACATTAAAAATAAGTTTGTTATAATTCCTTTAGCATTCAGTTGACAAGAGTGCTAAATATCCAGAGGAATTCAAATAAAATGGCCCCGCGCAAAACAGATTTTCAGCAACGCAAAGATATAGTATTAGGGTACGTGGTTGAGCAATATATAAAAAATCTCAATCCCGTAGGCTCCGCGTTTTTGGCCAAGGAATGTCATCTAGACTGGAGTTCCGCAACCATCCGCAATATCCTCGCGGAGCTTGAAGTGGAAGGATATCTTATGCACCCGCATACATCGGCCGGGCGCATTCCTACTCAATACGGCTATCGCTATTATGTCGATCATTTGATGCATGAAATTCAGTTGTTGGAGGATGAAAAGAAACATATTCATGAAGAATATCTTCAGAATGTCGATGAACTCGAAAAGTTGATCGATAAAACGTCCAGGATACTTTCGGAAGTAACGCATTATACGAGCATCATTTCGGTCGACGGCTGGGGCAATAAGATCGTTTACCGCGGAATCAGTCATGTGGTGGGCTGTCCGGAAATGAAGGACATTCAGAAGATCCAGAATCTTTTGAAACTATTAGACGAAAAACAGAGGATACTCGACGTTCTTAACCGCGATCTCCAGAATAAAGTCGAAATTTATATAGGACAGGAAATAGCCTGCGAGGAAATTGAAAGTTGTTCCATGGCCGTCTGCGGTTATCGTACAAAAAACGGCCCTAGCGGCCGTATCGCCGTGCTTGGGCCCACGAGCATGGATTACGAGCGTGTGGTCTCTGCGCTCGATTACATCACCGAGCTCATCGGTGGCAAAAGGTAGTTCCAGCCCGCGAACTAATCAATAAAAAAACGCAGCTGTTAACACAACAAAAGGGTTTTTTGATTTATGGAAGATCAACACGAACAGGATAAGAAGGCCGCTTCGCCGGACAAAGAAGCGCAGGTAGAACAGATGGAGGCAGATAAGGATATTGTCCTTAAGGAATCCGAATACAAAAAGCTCGTGGATGACGCTGCGGCATTTAAAGATAAATACATCCGCATCCTGGCCGAATTTGAAAACGCTCGCAAGCGTAATGAACGCGAACGCGCGGAACTGATCAAATACGCTCATGAGGAAGTGATCATCGAGGTATTGGGTCTTTACGAAGATATGGAGCGTTCACTTGAAGCCGCCAAGAAGTTCACGGTTGACGCAAACATCGTTAAAGGGCTTGATCTTATTGTCGGAAGAATGCGCGAATTGTTAAAAAGTTATGATGTGAAGCCTGTAGACAGTGTCGGCAAGAAGTTTGATCCGAATTGTCACGAAGCCATGATGCAGGCTGAATCGCCTGAACACGAGGACGGGACGATTATTGAGGAGTTTCAAAAAGGATATTGGCTGGGAGACCGCGTGGTCAGAACCGCAAAAGTCAAAGTCGCTAAGAATAACAAATAAGATTTGGTGATGGTAGATAGTTGATGGGTACCAGCGACTATCCACCATCTACCATCAACCATTTAATATATTATTCAAGGAGGTTATTATGGGACGAGTCATAGGTATTGATCTGGGTACATCGAATTCGGCGGCAGCTGTCATGGAAGGCGGTCGTCCGGTCATTATTCCGTCGGCGGAAGGCGCCGGTGTCGCATCCGGTAAAGCGTTTCCGTCATTCGTGGCGTTCACCAAGGACGGTCAGCGTTTGGTCGGTGAACCGGCCCGCCGTCAGGCCGCGATCAACTCGGAAGGCACCATTTATGCGTCCAAACGCAAAATGGGGACCGACCACAAGTTTGCTGTTTTCGGAAAAGAATATACGCCGCAGCAGATCGGCGCTTTTATTCTGCAGAAGATCAAAGCGGACGCGGAAAAATATTTAGGCGAGACCGTCGATGAAGCGGTCATCACTGTTCCCGCATATTTCAATGATAACCAGCGTCAGGCCACACGCGACGCGGGTGAAATCGCCGGTCTCAAAGTCCAGCGCATCATCAACGAACCGACAGCCGCATGTTTGGCTTACGGTCTCGATAAAGCCGGCAAAGAGCAGAAGATCATGGTCTTCGACCTGGGCGGCGGTACTCTCGACGTCACTATCCTCGAAATGGGCTGGGACGAAGAACATAAAGCCGGTACATTCGAAGTGTTGGCAACCAGCGGGGACAATCATCTCGGCGGTACCGACATGGACAATGTGCTCATCGATTACATCATCAATGAATTCAAGAAAGAATCCGGTATCGATCTGAAGAACGACAAGATGGCGTTCCAGCGTCTGCGTGAAGCCGCGGAAAAAGCCAAGGTCGAGCTTTCAAGCACGATCTCGACGGACATTAATCTTCCTTATGTCACAGCGGATGCCACCGGACCGAAGCACTTGACGCTGACCATCGACCGCGCCAAGTTGGAAAGCCTGGTCGGTCCCATCATCGACCGCTGCCGCGGTCCGATTGCCCAGGCGGTCAAAGACGCTTCCGGCAAATTAGGCGAACAGGTCAAGATCGACAAGGTCATCATGGTCGGCGGTCCGACCCGTATGCCGATCGTTCAGAACTTTGTCGAGAAAGAAGTCGGACAGAAAATCGAACGCGGCATCGACCCGATGGAATGCGTTGCTCTCGGGGCTGCTGTTCAGGGCGCGATCATGCGCGGTGAAGCCAAGGAAGTTTTACTTCTGGACGTTACTCCGCTTTCGCTCGGTATCGAAACCATGGGCGGCATCTTCACCAAATTGATCGAACGCAACACTACTATTCCTGCCAAGAAAGGTCAGACTTTCTCGACGGCCGAAGACAATCAGCCGGCGGTCACCATCCGCGTATTGCAGGGTGAGCGCCAGATGGCTAATGATAACACCGAGCTCGGCCGTTTCGATCTCGTTGGGCTTCCGCCCTCACCGCGCGGCATTCCGCAGATCGAAGTCACCTTCGACATCGATGCCGACGGTATCGTGCACGTAACTGCCAAAGACAAAGGAACCGGCAAGGAGCAGAACATCAAGATCACCGCTCCCAAGAAACTTTCGGAAGAAGAGATCCAGAAAATGGTCAAGGAAGCCGAGAAGTTTGCCGAAGAAGATAAAAAGAAAAAAGAAGAAGTTGAGGCCGTCAATCAGGCCAACGTTCTTGTATATCAGACGGAGAAAGCGCTCAAGGATTACGGCGATAAAGTCTCCGCTTCCGATAAGGAAAATGTCGAGCGTGAATTAAACACGCTTAAAACCGCAATCAAGGATAAAAATCTGACGGCCATTAAAACTGGGTCGGAAAGTTTGCAAAAAGTCAGCCACAAGCTCGCCGAGGAAATGTACAAGGCGACCGCGGCCCAGCAGCAGGGTGCGGAAGCGGGTGCCGGCGCCGATATGGGCGGCGGTTCTCATCAATCCGGCGGCGGCAGTCAGTCAGGTAATTCTGCCCAGAATGACGGCAAGGATGATGTCATTGATGCTGATTTTAAAGTGAAGGACGATAAGTAATTGTTCATAGCCAGGAAGTGCTTTTAAGTTCCGCACTTCTTGGCTTAGATAATTCTATGGCTACAGATAAAGTTTATATAGAATCCTACGGTAAGCTTCGAACAATATTGAGTTGGTCAAGCGTTGTTGTGGTTTTATCGGCGTTATTTTTGCAGTTTTTCTTTGGTGTATCGCGGTTTCAGAAATCACCGATACTTTCGATTGCAGGAATATCCCCGCAAACGATCTCTTGTTGTGTCATTATTATGCTGATTGGCTTCTTGGTTTTTATTATTACCTATTGGCGATGCCCTAAGTGCCAGAGCAAAATGTTTTTTACCGCATCCGGAAATAGATACCAATATACTTATGACCTAAACAATTGCCCGAAATGTAAAACACCTTTTAAATAAGGTGTGAAAAGATCTTATGAAAAAAGACTACTACGAAATCCTGGGCGTCGAGAAAAGTGCGGCCCTGGCGGATATCAAAAAAGCGTACCGTTCGCTCGCGCTTAAATATCATCCGGACCGCGTTGCCGAAGGCGAAAAAAAGGCAGCCGAAGAGAAGTTCAAAGAAATCTCCGAGGCCTACGGCGTACTTTCCGACGTTCAGAAGCGCCAGATGTACGATCAGCACGG
Organism: Candidatus Omnitrophota bacterium; assembly: GCA_017987425.1. Taxonomy (GTDB): domain Bacteria; phylum Omnitrophota; class Gorgyraeia; order Zapsychrales; family Fredricksoniimonadaceae; genus JAGNTT01. The sequence goes on along the minus strand of JAGNTT010000026.1, from coordinate 5,105 downwards.
GCATGCCGGCATCGACCAGAATTTCACTTCCGAGGACATCTTCCGCGGCGCCGACTTCAGCAGTATTTTCGAAGGCGGGGCGGGAGTCAACATAAATGACATCTTAAGCCAGATGTTCGGCGGCGGGGGCGGTGATATTTTCGGCGGAGGTCGAGGAAGCCGTCGCAGCCGCGGCCGTGATATCCAGTATGAAACCGAGCTGACGCTGGAAGAAGCGTTCACGGGTATCAAGAAAACCATCAAGGTTCCCCGTCACGAGCATTGCCAGTCGTGCAACGGCAGCGGCGCTAAAACACCCAACGATTTAAAAACATGTCCTACCTGCCATGGTCAGGGACAGGTTGTTGTTAACAGCGGGTTTTTCCGTATGGCCCAGACGTGTTCCGCCTGTCAGGGCCGCGGCAAGACCATCAAACAATTTTGCCCGAACTGTTCCGGCCAGGGGGTTGTCAGGGTTACCCGCAACATAGAAGTCAAAATTCCAGCGGGTGTGGACAGCGATTCCCAGCTGCGAGTGATGGGCGAGGGGGAAGTTGGTCCGGCCGGTCCAGGCAATCTTTATTTGTTCATCAGGGTTCTGCCGCATGAAGTTTTTAAACGTAATGAGCAGGATCTGCATATGGATTTGCGCATCAGCTTTGTCAAGGCGGCGCTGGGCGCGGAAGTTCCTGTCCCTACGCTTAACGGTTCTCTGTCCATGAAGATTCCGGCAGGAACCCAGAGCGGAAAAGTCTTTCGTTTGAAGGGTAAAGGCATGCCTGATCCGCACGCTCAGGGATTCGGCGACCTCTATGCCCGCGTGATGGTGGAAGTTCCAGCCAAACTGACCTCCCAGCAAAAGAATCTTTTAGAGGAATTTGCCCGTTTGAGCGGTGAAGAGGTCGATGGTTCAGAGTCAATTAAAGAGAAGCTGAAAAAGGTATTTAAATAGTACCCTTTGGAGGATCAAATATGCCGACTTACGATTACGAATGTTCTGCCTGCGGACATGGATTTGAAGCGCTTCAGTCCATGAGAGACCCTAAACTTACCAAATGCCCTAAATGCGGCAAATCCAAGCTTCAGCGTTTGATCGGCTCCGGAGCCGGTATGATTTTTAAAGGTTCCGGATTCTACGAAACCGATTATAAACGCAAAACCGAACCCAAGTCCGAATCCAAGCCAGCCGAAAAACCGGCTGCCAAATCTTCCGGGTGCGGATGCGCGGGCGGCGGTCACTCATGTCAGTCTTAAACGGCGCTTACCGGTAGAAATATCTGTCTTTTTAAGAAACTTTTGTTACAATGCTTTTTTTGTAAATTCCAGCAGGAAGGAAACTCATTGAAATTTCTTAAATACTGGTTTCCAGTCCTTCTTTATTGTTGTATTATTTTTGGTGCTTCCTCTATTCCTAATGTGCGGTTCCCGGATTCGGTTCCGACTTCGGACAAGTTTCTGCACATGTTCGAATATTCGATTTTGGCGGTCCTGTTCGCCCGCGCGGTCCGGCATAGCAGCAAAACACAGTGGGCTTTATTGATTTGGGCCAATGCCGTGTTTTTTGTCGCATTCTACGGCATCACGGACGAGTTCCATCAGTCATTTGTTCATGGCCGTGCATCCGATCTGGTGGATCTGGTGGCGGATATTTCGGGCGGTTCAATCGGAGCCGCACTGTATTTACTCTGGAAACAAAGGTCTTCTGGGAAAAAATCTTAACAACCTTTTAACTATATCAACGTTTGGCGAGGTTAAAGTCGATGGCAGCGATTAAGGCATTTCAGGCGGTCTATTATAATCCGGAGAAAATTAAGAATTTTGATGAGGTTGTGTGCCCGCCCTATGACGTGATTTCCAAAGAACAGCAGGAAGGTTACTACAAGGTCAGCCCGTACAACTTTATCCGCCTCGAACTTCCCAAAGAAAATCCCAAGGACAATTCCAGAGAAAACCGCTACACCCGCGCCCACAAAGTTTTTGAAGACTGGCTGAAAAAAGGAGTCCTTATCGAGGACGACAAGCCCGCCATTTATTATTACAAGCAGGAATACAAGATCCGCGGTCAGAAGCACAGCAGGCTCGGGTTTATTTCACTCATGAAAATGGGGGATGATTCCACTAAAATTTATCCTCACGAAAAAACGCATGCCGCAGCGAAAACCGACCGTCTGACTCTGTGGAGTTCGCTCAAAGCCGCTTTAAGCTGCATTTTTGTCTGCTTTTCCGACCGTCAGAAAAAGGTTGAGACCATTTTCGTTAAGGAAGTTTCTACAACCAAACCGTTAATTGATGTCGTCGACCACGACAAAGTGCGCCACATGCTCTGGCGCATGGACAATCCCGAACATATCGCCTCGATCGAAGGTGTTTTGGAGGGCCAGCAGCTTTTTATCGCCGACGGCCATCACCGTTTTGAAGTGGCGCAGGAATACCGCCGCCTTCGCATGAAGGGACGTACCCGCACGACCGGCAGCGAGCCGTTCAATTATGTCATGACCTATTTTACTAATATGGATTCTCCGGATCTGCAGATTTTTCCGATGCACCGCATCGTCAAGCAGTTCCCGACACAGCTTGATTTTCTTGAAGAATATTTTCGCATCGACAAAGTCAAAAATAAGTCCGACCTGCTGATCCTTCTCGCTAAGGCCGGACAGAATGAACATGCCTTCGGTCTCTATGACGCGACGGGGATTAGACTTTTGCGTCTGAAGAGTAAATCTCTGATCGACAAGCTGGTGCAGGGTGGTTCCAAGGAATACCGCAATCTCGACGCGTCCATTCTTAAATCGCTGGTGTTTGACCGTGTCGGCGTCGCTTCCGAGGATATTCTTTACACCAAAGACCTGGAAGATGCGACCTCCATGGTTGATGATCGGCAGGCGGATGCGGCATTCATAATGAATGCGGTCCAGATCAAGCAATTGCGTTCGATCGCTCTGACGGGCGAGCGTATGCCGCCTAAAACAACTTACTTCTTTCCCAAAGTGCTGTCCGGTCTAACCATTCACAAGATGGGTTAGTTCTCGATCTCTATGGCGGCTCTATTCGGCAAAAGCAATTATACGTTCGTTAAGGTCAAGCGTAAGGAAATCCCGGACGGTCTTTGGACCAAATGCCCGGGCTGTGAAAACCCTACCTATAGCAAAGAATTAAGAAACAACCTTAACGTCTGCGCCAAATGCAATTATCACATGTCGCTCTCGGCACTCGAACGTGTCGCCGTCCTCGTTGATGAAGGGACGTTCACCGAGCATGATAAGGATATGACGTCAGGCGATCCGTTAAAATTCTGCGGACCCAAAACGTACAAAGACAAATTAAAAGCCGACCAGGATGCCACAGAGCTGGCGGACGCGGTCATCACCGGGCATGGCAAGATCAACGGCTTGAAGTGTGCGTTGGCGGTCACCGATTCACGGTTCATCATGGGATCCATGGGTTCTGTCGTCGGGGAAAAAGTCACGCGCATCGTCGAATACGCGACCAAGCATGGCATTCCCGCAATCATTGTTTCCGGTTCCGGCGGAGGAGCGCGCATGTATGAAGGGGCGATCTCGCTTATGCAGATGGCCAAAACATGCACGGCGCTTTCCCGTCATCACGAGGCAGGGCTGCTTTATATTTCCGTTTTGACAAATCCGACGATGGGCGGCATTATGGCGTCCTTTGCCGGGATCGGCGATGTGATCATGGCCGAGCCCAAGGCGCTGATCGGTTTTGCCGGTCCGCGCGTCGTCGAACAGACGATCCGACAGAAGCTTCCCGAAGGTTTTCAGCGTTCTGAATTTTTACTGGCCCACGGTTTGATCGACATGATCGTCAGCCGTCAAGACATGAGAGATACGTTAAGCCAAATTATCGAATACACGTCCGCCGGCAGGCCGGGGCGGGGGGCCAAGGCCGACGAGTAAAATCGGCCAAACACGTCCGGTTTTGTTTGTAATTGATCGTGAATAAATAGGTTGCACTGCCGGATGCTTTTCTATAGAATATGGCTTCATTAGTAGATACCAATTAGAAAAATTCGCATTTCTATCCGATAAATATTTATGGCTCAAATCATTTTAAAAAATGTCAGCAAGTTTTATAGAGGCGCGACCGGATCCAAGGCTGTCGATTGCGTCAACCTGGAAATCAAAGACCGTGAATTCTTGGTTCTGGTCGGACCCTCCGGTTGCGGTAAATCAACAACGCTGCGCATGATCGCCGGACTCGAAGATATTTCCGAAGGCCAGATCACCATCGGCGACCGAGTGGTCAACGATGTTCCCGCCAAAGACCGCAACATTGCGATGGTTTTTCAGAATTACGCCCTTTATCCCCACATGACCGTTTTCGAGAACATGGCTTTCGGGCTCAAGTTGCGCAAATATCCCAAAGCCGAAATCGAGAAACGTGTTACTGAAGCCGCGGAAATCCTCAAGATCAATCAATATATGGAAAGAAAACCCAAGGAACTCTCCGGCGGCGAACGCCAGAGAGTCGCGCTCGGACGCGCGATTGTCCGCAAGCCGCAGGTTTTCCTTTTCGACGAACCTTTAAGCAACCTGGACGCCAAAATGCGCGACCAGATGCGCAATGAAATTTACAAACTGCGTATGCGCCTGCAGACAACATTCGTTTATGTCACCCACGACCAAAAGGAAGCCATGACTATGGGCGACCGGGTGGTTGTCATGAACAAAGGAAAAGTTCAGCAATGTGCGGACCCCATGGATATGTATAACCAGCCGGTCAATAAATTCGTGGCGGGTTTTATCGGATCTCCGCCGATCAATTTGATGCAGGGCCGTATTACCAAGAAAGACAAGAAATATTATTTTGACGAGGGTACCTTCCAAGTTAAGCTTGTGGAAGAGATGCATAAGCCCATGGCTGCCTATGAAGGAAAAGAGGTTGTTTTCGGGATCCGTTCCGAAGACATTTACGATAAGCTGTTTGCCTCCGAAGCATCTCCGGATAATACCGTGCGGGCCACATGTGAAGTCGTCGAGCCTCTTGGTTCCGAAGTTTACCTCTATCTCAATACAGGGAAACATAACTTTGTCGCTCGAGTAGGTGCGCATGACCGTCCCGAAGTGAATAGAGATATGGATCTGGTGTTCGATATGAGCAAGGTGCAC
>JAGNTT010000025.1 GCA_017987425.1 Candidatus Omnitrophota bacterium | reverse complement strand
CGTCAATGTGATTCCGACCGATTATCAGCCGGTCGTCATCAACGGCAGAACGTATTACACAAATAATGGAGTTTATTACCAGTACACGAGCAGCGGTTATCAGGTTGTCCCTCAGCCGGTACAGATTATTGAATCGCCGGCGGTGGTTTCTGCTCCGGCTCCCCAAGTCATCAATGCCTCCGGCGGTGAAGAGCTTGATTCGTTTACCGTCAATATCCCCGATGACAAAGGCGGATACGTCAGTGTTATCGTCAAAAGATCAGGAAGCGGATTTATTGGACCTCAGGGTGAGTTTTATTCCGAATTTCCAAAAGTTGCCCAGCTGAAAGCGATGTACGCGAAATAATCCCCGGTTGATTTACCTTGCGGTAAATCACAACACTGGGGGGATCCGCCACTCCTAGGAATACTAGCGAATGATGGAGGCGGATAAAGAACGGACTAATGTATGAAAAAACTGATTCTATTATTTCTGATCATTCTGAGCGCATCCGGATGCGCGGTGCAGTCGCGGTACGTCCGCTACACTGATCAGGAATTTATCTCTAAATCGAAATACCAGACCGTGGCGGTTTATCCGGAGTCTCAGCGTCCGCCGATGAATGAGCCTTACACGGTGATCGGCAGAGTGGAGACTTCCGGTTATGTCAGCGACGGGATCACACGGGATGACTTGACCGATAAAGCCAAAGTGATCGCGCGCAAAAAAGGCGCCGACGCCATCATTAATGTGAGAGTGGAACGGGTGGAATATAACGGAACGTACATGATGCCGGGGCATGTGGAATATCATCATCACCATGAGTATTACCAACCGCCTATATACTATCCTTACCAGAGCGTATTGCTGACATTCCGCGGGGAATTGATTGTTTTCGCTCAGAATTCTTAAAGCAATTTTTTTATCGGTAAAGTCTTCTGATATTAGAGATACATTTTCACCGGTATACTTTTTAAACTCTTCATTTCAATCTGGTTAATTTCATCGCCGTAAAATTTTCGATCCTATAGACATTGGCTGTTGTCTGGACAGTGACTTACTGTCTGTTGATCTGTTCATTGTCCGGCTGACCTACCCCATCCTCATGACCTCTGGTGCCACCATCGCCGCCGCCATTCCGCCGGCCATGGCGATCGGGCCGGGGGCGGAAGTCCGCATTCCCTTGTCCATTGTCATCATCGGCGGTGTCATTGTTTCGACATTCTTTCCATCTTTGTCGTGCCCTGCGTTTACAACCTTTTCGCCGGTATGGAACGCAAGAAAGCCCCGGCCCATTCCGCATAAAGCTCTTTCCTTTGGACCCAATCCAAAAGCCGTCAAATAAGTTAATCAAATTTCATTTTATTTTAATCTTCCTTCAACCTCCATTTTAGTATTTTAGATGACATCTGAATGGAATGTGACTTACTGCCAAAAAGGAGGATTTTTATGGGCTTAAACAGAACAAAGCAATATGAAGAATTTGCGTGGCATAGAAAAATGATGAATGCCTATCCCTATTTTACGGAGGAGGATGATTTTATGGAATCTGTATGGATCCCTGCCGTGGACATTGCTGAGCGTGAAGAAAAAATTACTGTTCGCGCCGAACTTCCGGGCATTAAAAAAGCGGACCTTGATGTCAGTATTGAAGATGACATACTGACAATCGCCGGGGAACGGAATGAGGACCATTTGGAAAGTGAAGAAGTGTTCTTGCGCAGGGGACGGTTTTACGGAGCATTTTGCAGATCGTTCAGTCTTCCCGCGCCGGTAGACACCAAAAGAATAAAAGCTGTCTTTAAAGACGGGATTCTTGAGATGGAGCTTCCCAAAAAAGGCGAAGGCGAAATCAATAACATGAATAACCCATATTCAGTGATCCGGATTTTCTAAAGGCGGAAGGAGATGAGATGATGACTGGAAATCAAAAAGAGTTGTTTGCGGTGGAGAATTTCCTGGCGGCCCATGCCGTCGTTAATAATGAGGATATACTTTATCCGAGGGAGAACTATGAACAAGGAACAGAGAACGGTTTTAATGATCGTCGTGGCGGCTATTATTTCGATATTCGCATTATATAAAGTGACGGCAACGGCAGGACAAGACGGCAGGGAAGCGGAAACGATCACCGTCGTCGGAGACGATGCGACCAATACCCTCATCAAAGCCGATCGGGATCCTGTCAGCATAGGAACCACTTTGCCGGGCAGTGCTCAGTAATTCGGATTCCCAATAAATACAATTGGTCATGTGAATTTGCCTCGATGGATGAGGCCACTTAAGGAGTCGGTCATGATTGACGAGAAGAAAGATAAGACTGCAGAAAAGTTGGTTGCGGTCACGGAGGCTGAGATCGACCAGAATTTAAAGGAATCTTTTCCGGCCAGCGATCCGCCTTCGTGGACGATGGGTGTCGATCCGGAGAAACCCAAGAAGCCCAAAGAAGAACCTAAAGATAAACAATAAGCGGCGGGTGGATGGGATCGCGGCATTCCCTTTTGAAAAGATAAAAGCGTGCTGCGATCGGCCGCCAGCCATGGAAGTCTTAAGGAGGTGGGTCATATGCCGCCTAAGAAACCAATAGATGGTCATCCAAAGTGACGCGCGAAAGTCATGTCTTGGACCTCGAGAAAGATATATTTACCTGGAACAACCCTTACCTCATCGCCTGCTCCTTGAAAAAAGTCCGCCGAGAAAAGTAAAGACTCCAAGACAGCGCCTTATTCCTCCGCATGGCCATTCTGAATATCTGCATTAACCGCGAGGGAAAGAAGCTGTGTCCCATGCAAAATGTGGTCCTTGAAAAAACCAAGCATGAACGTCACAGCATCTTCCATCACCCGGAAAACAATGAATCGAAACCTCTTCGTCGGGTTCAGCCCGAATTGCCTGCCGCCATCTTGTGTTTCTGAAATAACATTAATTTCGTTTTAACCCTTGTTTAATCCTCTTGTTAGTAAAGTAATTGCAGTTGTTTTGGTTGCAATCCGTTTAACCCTTAACAGGAGGTGCTTATGAGGACCATAGTCATATTGTTATCCATTTTATTTTGTGCCGTTTCTTTCCGACAGGCTTTTGCCATGAGCGACAGCGAAGCGTTGAATTTAATTGCGACGATCGACCGTAATGACATAAATGCTGCTGAATTGGCTGAGAAGAAAGCCGCCGACGCCAAAGTGCTGGAATACGCCAAGATGCTTAAAGAGGTGCACACCACAAATTTGCAGAATACGGAAAAAGTTGCCATCAAAGCGGCTCTGGCTCTTCCCGAGACTCCGGCCGTCAAGGATCTGGCCGAGCGGGGTTCTCAGGATATTGCGGCCCTGCAGCATTTGAAGGGCAAGCAATTTGAAGTGGCTTATATCACGGCCATGGTCCAGGGTCATACCAACGCGCTGGACATTATCGACAATCAGCTTAAGAACAGTGTGGAGGATGCCGCCGTCAAAAAGCACATCGACAGAACGCGTGAGCATGTCAATGAGCATCTTCAAATGGCGAAGAAAATTCAAAGCGAAATGTAGCGCCGATGGACTTAATTAATAAACCTCTTGCGGTTGTCTAGAAAGACTTAACGGGTCCGCTTCGTAGGTAAGCATGCCCGTGATGTCTTATACCGCGGGAGGTTTTTATTCTTATAATTATTCAGGTGCAAGGAGAGATTATGTTGGTGGAAAAAGCAAGGCATCATCTTTTAATTAATCCGGAAGTGCGCGGTGAACTCGGCTCGCTTTTCAAGGAAAGAGAAAGAAATCCCCAGAATGCGGCCAGCATCCAGGAGCAGATTGTCATCGGTGCGATCATTGCCGGTATAGGCGGTTCGCACGGGATACGCCATTGGTCGGAACAGATCAATTAATTATCGATATTAAGTGGCCAGGGGCCAGTACCAGTGACCAGTTTAAAAGATTGGTGACTAGTCTGACCACTGATACTGGGCACTGGCACTGAAAATGAAGGGAGCCCGCATGCTTCGGACCACAGCTGCCCGTCACGTGGTGAAAGTCAAAGATTACGATCATTTATGCGTGACCGCCGCGCAAAAGATATTGGAGATTTCAAAGGACAAAATAACGGAACAGGGCCGGTGCTCTGTCGTTCTCTCCGGAGGCTTAACACCGCAGGGCCTTTACGCGTCCATGGCCGCGGCTTACCGCGATCAGCTGGACTGGAAACGCATCCATTTTTTTATGCTCGATGAGCGCTGTGTTTCTACCGACAGCCCCAGAAGTAATTACAAAATGATTGAACTTTCCGGCATGCCTACTATTAATGTTCATCGCATCAAGACTGACGTGGAGGATCCCAGGAAAGCGGCCGAGCTGTATGAGAGGGAAATCAAAGATTTCTTCAATCTCGAAACGGGGGAGTTACCTCATTTTGATCTGGTGCTTTTGGGTTTGGGGGAAGACGGGCATGTGGCTTCTCTTTTTCCCGGTCATCCGGCTCTTAAAGAAAAAGACTCTTTCGTTGTGGCGGTCAAGGCCGCTAAGGTCCCGGAAAAACGTGTTACTCTTACTCTGTCTGTCATCAATAATGCGGCTCAGGTGATATTCCTGGTCAGCGGCCCATCCAAAGCCGGTATTCTCAAGAAAGTACTGCTGGAAGAACGGCAATCGTTCCCGGCGGCCCATGTGCATCCTTCTCATGGGGAATTGTGGTGGTTTATCGATCAAATGGCCGCTTCATTATTACGCCGAAGGTTTTAGCGGCTTGACAGTAAACCTCCGCCGATCTATCCCGCCTTTATCCTGTTACAACGACTGCTCTTGTGAAAAAACTTTAATGTTCCTTTCATTCTGGGTTCATACGGCTTTTGCTATCCTTTAGACAGAAGTAAGGCAATTATGAACCTTTTAAATGGAGGGTAAATATGCTTAGGTGGTCCGCAGGATTCTTTATCATCTCCATAATTGCTGCACTCTTGGGTTTTACGAATATTGCGGGTTCAGCCCTTGAGATCGCAAAAGTATTGTTTGTTCTGTTTTTGATACCGGCAGTCTTATTGTTTATTTTCGGAATGTTTATCGCAACACGTTAATCAAACACAAGGAGGTCAATTATGCTTCAATGGTCCATTACGTTCTTAGTTATTGCTATTGTCGCGGCATTTTTAGGGTTTGGTGGAATCGCAGGTACAGCCACCGATATCGCCAAGATATTATTCGGTGTCTTTCTGATTCTCTTTTTGGTTTCGTTGTTGCTTGGGAGAAGGGTTCCTACAGACTAATTGACCCATGCTGAGGAAAATTCTAAGCCGTCATCTGGTGGCTATACGTTTGCTCGGTCTCTCCAAAGTGGAGAGGCCGGCCCATGGTTTCGGGCTTGTTATGGTTCAGATCGACGGGCTTTCAAAGACCCAGTTTGAAACCGCCGTGAAACACGGCCATATGCCTTTTCTCAAGAGCCTTTTGACGAAAGAACATTACCTAGCCCATACGTTTTATTCCGGGCTTCCCTCAAATACACCCAATGTGCAGGGAGAATTGTTCTACGGGGTCAAAGGATGTGTTCCTTCATTTAGTTTTTTGGATCGGGAGACGGCCCAGCCGATCAAAATGTTCGACTCCGCTTATGTGGAGAACTTGCAGGCGCAGTTGCAGCAAAACCGCCGCGGTCTGTTCGAGGGGGGAAGCGCCTACAGTAACATTTTCACCGGAGGCGCTAAAGAAGGGCATTTTTGTTTCGGCAAGGCGGGATGGGACGGTGTTCTGCATGCGGTCAATCCTTTTGTCCTGCCGTTCCTGATCATTTTATATATCGATGTTTTCTTTCGGACGTTTGTTCTTTTAGTCGTCGAGTTTTTTATCGCGCTTTTCGAATGCATCCGCGGGACGCTCAAGGGACGTTTATTCTCTGAAGAATTGCGTTTTGTCTGGCTGAGGGTTCTGGTGTGTGTGTTCTTGCGGGAGGTGGTCGTCATCGGCGCCTGCATGGACATCATGCGCGGATTGCCGGTCGTCCATCTGAATTTGCTGGGCTACGACGAGCAGGCGCATTGCCGCGGACCGTCGTCCGCGTTTGCCCATTGGTCGCTGCGGGGGATCGATGATTGCATCAAACGTCTGGACCGCGTAACCAAATGGTACCCGCGGGGCATTTATGACATTTGGGTGTACTCCGATCACGGTCAGGTCAAAACGACGCCGTATCTCATCCGTTACGGCCGCACTGCGGAAGATGCCATCGAACAATTATTCGAATCCATATCGCCGCCGAAAAACAGATCATCCGGCGATTTGAGATGGGTCACTGTTCTTCAAAATAAACCGAAACAGACGCCTGCCGGTATACCGTTCGATTTTGCCGGACAAAAAGTTTTCGTGACGGCCATGGGCCCGCTGGGCCAGGTGTACATCAACAAAACTCTTGAGAATCATGAGTTGGAATTTTACGCGCGGCGGATGGTATCCGAACTGCACATTCCGCTTGTCATGATGCGAAAAGGTTCCCGGAACATTACGGCTTTTACGGAAAAAGGAGAGTTCACGCTGCCCGAACAGGCGGCCGAGGTATTCGGTAAAGAACATCCTTTTCTCGACGATATCAAAGAAGATGTTGTGCGGATGTGTTTTCACCCAAACGCCGGTGAATTGACGATTGCAGGATGGGCCGAGGGAAGCGCCCCCATCAGTTTTCCATTGGAATATGGCGCGCATGCGGGGATGAGCATCGAAGAAACCCGTGCCTTCGCGTTGCTTCCGGTGGATGCGCCTGTTGCCCAGACAGATAAAGCGTACCTTCGGCCCGTTGATTTGAGAGAAGCTGCCCTTCGTTACATTAATAGAGAAAGACCCACGAGACGCGCGCAGGGAGAGAAGACCGATTACCTGCGGTTTATGAGCTACAACGTCCATGGCTGTAAAGGCATGGACGGACATATTTCGACTGAACGCATCGCCCGCGTCATCGCCCGTCAGAATCCCGACATCATCGCCCTGCAGGAAATCGACTTTGGACGCCTCAGATCTCAAGGTATCGATCAGGCCGCCAAGATCGCCGCCTATTTGGAGATGACGTATCATTTTCATCCGGTATTCCGCCAGCAGGAAGGGGAATACGGCAACGCGTTACTGAGCCGTTATCCGCTGACCCTGATCAAAAGAGCGCCGCTTCCCAAACTGGATGGGACCGGCTACGAACCGCGCGGGGCCATGTGGGTTTCACTTGAGTGGAAAGGGATGAAGTTCAATGTGATCAACACCCATTTGAGCATCTGGCCTCGCGAGCGCATGCTTCAGGCGGAGGCCCTGATGACAGATCAATGGCAGGTGCCCAACAATGAACCTGTGATTTTATGCGGAGATTTCAACGCTTTTCCCGGCTCCGCGGTCTACCGTAGAATTTGCCGGCAGTATATCGACAGTCAGAAGATTCTGGAGGGACATCGTCCTCGCCGCACGTGGTCCGGACAGTATCCGGTCGCTCAGATCGACCACGTTTTTTTATCCCCTCATTTCGAAGTTGTCGCTGTTTCCGTTCCCAGCACCAATCTCAACAAACTCGCCTCCGACCATCTTCCGTTTATCGCTGATATAAAAATTAAGGGCCCAGTGGCCAGTACCAGTGGTCAGATTAATTAGTCTTAACTGGCCACTGACACTGACCACTGGTCACTTACATTAAAAATAAATAACCTTCCATTCATCTTTGATTAATCTCTCTTTTGTTATTCTTGAAATGAAACCGAAATCGATATTACAGGGAGTAAGAAGCGCCCAACAGGAGAGTGAATGAAGGCATCTGATTTGTTTGTCCGTTGCTTGAAGAATGAAGGGGTTAAATACATATTCGGAGTCCCTGGAGAAGAAACTGAAGATCTTTTGTTTTCTTTGGAAAATTCCGGCATCACCTTTATCCCCACGCGCCATGAACAGGGAGCAGCGTTTATGGCGGATGTATGGGGAAGGTTGAGCGGAAGGGCGGGCGTATGTTTATCCACGCTTGGTCCGGGCGCGACCAATCTGATCACCGGAGTTGCCGACGCCAATTTGGATAAAAGTCCGTTAGTTGCCATATCCGCTCAGGCCGGCCTTGACCGCGTTCATAAAGAAAGTCATCAATATATTAATTTGCTCGAATTGTTCCGTCCCGTCACCAAATGGAACGCGACAATCACCAGTCCCGATATCATTCCTGAAGTCATCCGAAAAGCTTTTAAAATCGCGGAAACAGAAAAACCGGGCGCCACTCACATCGAATTTCCCGAAGATGTGGCGGGCCAGAATGCCAAGGGTGTTCCTATTGAATTTACCCGCGTGCGGCGTCCCGATCCCGACAACCAAGCGCTGCTTGATGCCGTCGCCATCATCAAGAAAGCGGCGCGTCCCCTCATCATTGCCGGCAACGGCGCGGTTAGAAAGCTTGCTTCCGAGCAGTTAACTCTCTTTGTTCACAAGCACAATATTCCCATCGTCCATACGTTCATGGGGCAGGTCGCGGTGCTCGATTCCAATGCGCAGTCATTGTTTACGATCGGCCTGGGTTTCCGCGATTATGTGATCGATGCGGTGGAAGCGGCCGACGTCATTATCACCGTCGGGTACGACATTGCCGAATACGCGCCCGACCGCTGGAACATCGGTATCCCTAAAAAAATTATTCATATCGATTTCACCGAGGCGGAAGTTTATGCCCATTACAAGCCGGCGGTCGAAATCGTGGCCGACATTCCCGCCACTTTGCGCGAACTCGACAAGGAGTTAACGCGGCAGACGAGCGTTTCCGGCAGTTCGTGGTTTACGCCTATCCGTAATCGTATTGTCCGCGACATCGCGTCTTATGCGCCGCGAGGTAATGGTCCTTTCACTGTGCCGGGCGTGCTTAACATTTTACAGTCGCTCATGCATGGCGACGATCTTCTGATCAGCGACGTCGGTACTCACAAGATGTGGATCGCCCGTAACTTTTCCGCATGTTGTCCCAACGGCTGCATCATCTCCAACGGACTTGCCAGTATGGGCATTGCCCTGCCGGGGGCGGTTGCCGCCTCGCTTTACGAGCCCGGACGACGGATCGTTTCGGTCATGGGCGACGGGGGTTTTCTCATGAATTCGCAGGAGCTGGAAACGGCCGTGCGTCTTAAACTGGGTTTTGTCGTCATTATTTTTAACGATAACGATTACGGCCTTATCAGCTGGAAGCAGCAGATGAACCGCGGACGCACGACGGGAACCAAGATTTCCAATCCCGACTTCCGCAAGTATGCCCAGAGTTTCGGAATCAAAAGTTTTTGTCCGACGAGTTATAACGAACTTCGCCGGCAGTTATCAGGCGCGCTGAAAAGCGGAGAACTGACGGTATTTGAAATTCCCGTTGATACGCGGGTCAACGGCCAGCTCATCCGCAAGCTGAATACAAAGAACAAGAAGGGGAAATAAGTTGAAAACCATCAATCCGACAACCGGTGAAGTTGCCGAATTATACAAGGATCATTCTTGGGTTGAGATTGACGAGAAGATCCGCCAGAGCCAGTCTGCTTTCAAAACATGGCGGCGTTTTTCTTATGAAGAACGTGCTGTGCGTGTAAGTACGGCCGCGCAGATTTTAAAAAGAGAACGTTCGGTATTAGCAAAACTTATGGCTGACGAAATGGGTAAACCCATCAAACAGGGCGAAGGTGAGATTGACAAGTGTGCCTGGCTGTGCGATTTCTTTGCCCGCGAGGGAGGCAATTATTTGTCCGACCTCGCCGTACCGACGGACGCGCAGAAGAGTTTCGTGCATTTCCAACCGTTAGGCGTGGTCCTTGCGGTGATGCCGTGGAATTTTCCTTTTTGGCAGGTCTTTCGCTGTGCGGTGCCGATCCTGCTTGCAGGCAACACCATGATCCTGAAACATGCCTCCAATGTTTCAGGATCATCTTTGAAGATCGAATCGATCTTCAAAGAAGCTGGTTTTCCCACTGGAAGTCTCAACAGTGTCCTCACGGGTAGTGAGACGGTCGGGAAAATCATCGAGCATGAATGCGTTCAGGCAGTGACGGTCACCGGCAGCGTTCAGGCAGGCAAGGCCATTGCCGCCAAGGCCGGAGAAATGATGAAAAAGACTGTCCTCGAATTAGGCGGCAGCGACGCGTATATCGTTCTTGAAGACGCCGATCTGGAGGCGGCGGCCGTGACGTGCGCGGCTTCGCGTCTGATCAACGGAGGACAGAGCTGTGTATCGGCCAAACGTTTCATCGTCGTTGAGAGCGTGTTCGAACGGTTTGAGAAATTATTCGTCGAGAAAATGAGCGGACAGCATATGGGATCTCCCCTTGAAGAAGGGACGACGCTTGGGCCCTTGGCGCGTCACGATTTGAGGGACCAGCTGCATGATCAAGTGAAGGCGTCCATCAGGATGGGCGCAAAGGTGCTTTTGGGTGGTGAGATTCCGCCGGGGCCGGGGGCTTTTTATCCCGCGACGGTGCTTTCGGACGTCACGACGGGCATGCCCGCGTATCACGAAGAATTTTTTGGGCCCGTCGCTTCTCTTATACGTGTCAAAGATGAAGCTGAGGCGATCCATGTAGCGAACGATACCAATTTCGGCCTTGGCGCCGCCGTCTTTACGCGCGACATCAAACGCGGCGAGCGCATTGCCGCCGAGGAAATCGAGGCCGGCTGCTGTTTCGTCAACGATTTCGTTAAATCCGATCCGCGGCTTCCGTTCGGAGGTATTCGTCACTCAGGCTACGGCCGCGAACTGTCTGTTTTCGGAATCCGTGAGTTCGTCAATGTGAAAACCGTGTACATCAAATAAGGAGGGGGCTATGAAGACCTCTTGTCGCAATAAACTAGGTTTGTTTTTATCAACGATGCTGATCGCCGGCGCTCTTTTGTCGGTCGGTACTTTGTCCGGCTGTGCGACAAGTTCCGATCGCGAGTCCACGTACCGGACCACAACAGAAACGGTCGGGCCTGACTCTTCCGGAGAAACGATTCAGAAGACGCAGACCGAGACAAATACCGAGACGACCCGGGAGACTCATGAGTCTCGGGGGATTCTCTCAAGCACTGTTCACTTTATCGGCGCGGTGATCGCGTTTCCATTTAAACTGATCGGCGGCGTTATTCAGGCGATTTTTTAAGTGTCCAGTGGTTAGTATCAGTGGCCAGTTAAGAAACTGATGATCTATCTGACCACTGACACTGGCCACTGGCACTGAAATAAACCACGCCCGAGGTTTCATGAATATTTTTTTATTTGCTTTTAATGATCCTTTAATGGGCAATTTGTTAAGTTAGCGGCATGAGAATGAGATCGATCAGACCAAAAAGGAGATGTAATGGTTATTTCGGACATTATTTTAGGTTGCTGCCTTTTATTCGCCGGACGAAAATTGTTCTGGTTGTCGGTATGCGTTCTTGGTTTTATCGTCGGGATGAATTATGCGCCGATGATGATGCCGGCCGCCGATTCTCTGCTGGTTTTTGTGGTCGCCATCTTCTTCGGCATTTTAGGGGCGGCGCTGGCCGCAACTTTTGAGTGGGTCGCCATCCTGCTGATCGGATTTTTAGGCGGCGGATATTTTGTGACCAATGTCACCGCCCTGTTTAATGTCGATCCGCAGCTGATCAGCTGGCTGGCCATTGCCGGCGGTGTCGCCGGGGTCCTGGTCATGGCCATCACATTTGACGTGGCATTAATTATTATTTCTTCCCTGGTCGGCGCGGTGCTGATCGCCAAACAATTCGGAATGAACGAATTGGTGTGGGGATTGTCTTTTCTGATTTTGTTTGTTTTGGGCATTACTGTGCAGTCTCTGAGTCTGGGAGACCGAAAGCCGGTGCGCAGGGACGTAGCGATGCAAAAAATTTAATAATATCGATTTAAATAATATGGAGGCAGTCATGAAAATCAAAACACTTAATGATGTTCTGCTGCATGAATTAGGCGACCTTTACAGCGCCGAGACTCAGCTGGTCAAAGCGCTTCCTCATCTGGCTGAGGCGACGACATCTGTTGAACTGAAAGCGGCATTTACGGAGCATCTGGAGCAGACCAATATTCACGTCAAGCGTCTGCAGGAGATTTTCTCGAATCTGGGCCAGGTGCCGGCCAAGGTCACCTGCGAAGGGATGAAGGGGCTTATCAGGGAATGTGTCGAGACAGTGCGTACCACCGAAGATAATTCCGCCGCGCGCGACGCCGCGATCATCGGGGCCGCGCAGCGCATCGAACACTATGAGATCGCCGGTTACGGGACAGCGGAAACGCACGCAGCCGTGCTTGGACACAACCGGATCCGGGAATTACTGCAGGAAACTTTAGATGAAGAGAAAAAGGCCGACCGGAATCTAAATGATCTGGCGAAAAGTTCCATCAACAATCAGGCAAAGGAAGAGGTGAGGGTATGAATAATTTAAAAGCATATGTGGTCGACAGAGAAACCATCATCAAGCAGATCAGCATCTATCTTTTGATCGCTTCCGTTCTTATGCTCACCGGGTGTGAAACGACGCAGGGTTTGGGCAAGGATGTAGAGAATACCGGAAAGAACATCCAGGAAACCGTCGAGAAAAATAATTAATCAAGGAGGAAGGCATGATCCATACGTTCCAGTTTCCAGTCCGTCGTTTCGGCAATGGCGAATTCAAAACGTATCGATTTAAGCGGTCCCGACTTAAAGGCAATGAGCTGACACGTTATTTATACGAGGCGGATATGATCGGTGATGATGACTTTTTAGGAGTAAGGGGGGAGAGCATGTCCAAAAGTCCACAACGCCTTTTAAATGATGACCAGAAGCTGGCCCGCGATATCCGTAATGCCATTAATGAGGAAGACTCGATTCCGGATGATGAACGCGCCAGTATTGATGTTCAGGTGGATGAAGGTATTGTCACGATCAGCGGGATCGTTTCATCCAAAGAAGAAAAAGATACGATCGCTCAAAGAGTGGAAGCATTAACCGGCTCTGAAAAGTTCGTTAATCAGTTGAGCGTTGCATCGAGGTGATCGATCTGGTTGCTCGTTAATCGTTGTTCGTTGTTCGCTGCTCGTGGTTACGGTCAACGGGCAAACGATCCACGAACAACGCGCATAGGCAAGGAGGGTTCAATGCCTTGGGGAAAGATGTCGGTATGGAATTTTATCTTAAGACGTCTCGCGAAAGCGCAGGGATTTCTTGACCCAACGGTCGTTTTTTCAAAATTGCAGAAATTTTCACAGCCTTCGGAAGTCTGGGTTCCCACGGAGTTGCTGCGTTCAGGCGCCGTCCTGCAGGCCCGCGGTCTTATCAACAGCCAGGCGATTCAGCATAACCTGGACTGGATATGGCCGTACTGGGTTGAACAGCAGTTTTCCCCGCAGTATGAATCATTCATCCCCCGTGCCTTCAACATTACCCACATCAATCTGACCTGCCGCAATTGGACTGCCGTGGGAATGCCGGATCTCTCCGAACTGCCGATCGTCGACCCCAAGGGACTTGTGACGCCGTTGTTCGACGGCTGGTCGCTCGACGGATGGGTGGTAACCGAGACGCAGAGTCTCATTCCGTCGCGTCTTGCCGATGTTGAGCAAAAGATCGCGTATGAGGATGCTCTGACCATCAATACATTTTCGCAAATCAATAATCTTTCTCTTAAGACCAGCGCGCATGTTCAGGTGGAAGGCGGTATCCCGGTCTGCAAGATTTCTTTTAAAGCCATGGCCGGGTTCAAGGCCTGGCTTGTGATCGCCCTTCGTCCCTATAACCCGGAGGGGATCAGCATGGTCCACCAGATCAAACAGATTTCCGAATCCACGGGATGGGAAATCAACGGACACGACCATGTGTATTTGAACGAGAAGCCGAGCCAGTTTTATTATTCCAATTATGAGTCCGGTGATATTTACGAGCAGCTGATCAGATCCAAATTCAGCACCTGCAACAAGACCGGCGCCATTTCCTGCACGATAGGCATGGCGTCTTCGGCGGCTGTCTATCCTCTGGAACCTAATCAGATCAAGGAAGTGACGGCAACCGTTCCTTTGAGCAAGACAAAAGTTACAAAACTAACGCCGTGGGCCAAGGCCTTGGGCCGTTACTGCCGGCTCGTGGTCCCCGACAAACAGTTCCAGTTCCTTTATGATGTGGCCCTGCGTACGATCATTCTTCACAGTCCTGGCTCGGAAGTTTTTCCGGGACCGTTTACTTACAAACGTTTCTGGTTCAGAGATGCGGCATTCATCCTCAATGCCATGGTGACCAGCGGATTATTAGGAAACACGCAGAAAATCATCGACGGATTTTCGCATCGCCAAACTCCGCTTGGATATTTTAAATCTCAGGACGGGGAGTGGGATTCCAACGGTCAGGCTTTATGGATCATGGACCGTTTTTTGACCATGACCGGCTCGTCGGTCAACAAAGAATGGCTGCCGATGGCGAATAAAGCGGTGCATTGGATCGAGCGTAAGCTTCTGTCTATGGACATCAAGGCTGTTCACGCCGGACTTATGCCGCCGGGGTTCAGCGCCGAACATTTCGGCCCGAGCGATTATTATTACTGGGATGACTTCTGGGCGGCTGCCGGGCTTAAATCGGCGGCGCATATGTTCAGATTTCACGATGATAAAATCGCCAAGCGTTTTACCGAGCGCGGTAATGATGTTTTGTTTGCGATCGACCGCAGCCTGGCGAACGTTCAAAGCCGTCTGAACCGTCTGGCGGTTCCTTCATCACCTTACCGACGGCTCGACAGCGGCGTGGTCGGTTGTCTCATTGCCAGTTATCCGCTGCAGTTGTGGCCTGCCCGCGACCCGCGCATACTCGACACCATGGAATTCCTTCTCGAGAAATATATGCTCAACGGGGCGTTATATCACGAGCTCAGCCATTCCGGGATCAACGCGTACTTAAGTCTTCATCTGGCCCAGGCATTGCTCAGGGCGGGTGACGACAGGTTTTTTAATATTGTTAAATCGGTGGCTGATCTTGCCAGTCCGACGGGGCAATGGCCCGAGGCGATTCATCCTCGTACCGGAGGAGGATGCATGGGGGACGGCCAGCATGTGTGGGCCGCCGCGGAATGGATTCTGATGGTCCGCAATATGTTTGTACGCGAAGAACTGGAGGCCAATACTGTGATCTTGTTGTCGGGTATTCCGAAGGAATGGATCAGAGACCAGCAGTTATTATCTCTGGGACCTACACTCACCCCGTTCGGCGATATTTCCGTGTCGCTCAATGTGCAGGGAGAAAATGTCCAGGTCAACTGGCAAGCCGCCTGGAATGGCCAACCCCCGTCGGTGGAAATCAATCTGGCGGGTTATGAACGACATTCTGTGACGGGAGAGTCGGGCGTGATGGTTCTGTCGCCCAAAGTACTGACACACGCATGATTATCCCGGAATAATAGGAGGTGTATATGAACAGCGAAGCTTCAAAAACATACGGACTTATCGTGGTAATTATTGTGGTTGTCCTTGTCATTTGGTTTTATAGAAACAACAGCGGCGGTCAGTCCACAGTCACCGGCAGTGATCTTAAAAAAGAAGTCCGTGAAATGGGAAGCGAACTTAAGGAGGGCGTCCGAGAAGCCGGAGACGAATTAAAGGATTTCGGTCAGGACGTGAAAAAGTCTTTAAAGAACGTCACACGCTGATCAATACTGCGGAATTTCGAGAGAGGACACTGCGCATGAATATCATGATGATGACCAATACATATAAACCCATTTTGGGCGGTCTGGAGAAATCCGTAGAGGCATTTAGCAAGGAATTGAGGAATCTGGGGCATCGTGTCGTTATCGTTGCCCCTAAATATCCGGGGCAGCGCAAGGAAGAGGATGTTATCCGTATTCCGGCGGTGCAGAATTTCAACGGTTCGGACTTTTCGGTGCAGCTGCCGATACCGCTGGCGCTGACTGAAGCGCTCAGGGATTTCAAGCCGGATCTCATCCACAGTCATCATCCCTTCCTCATCGGCGACGCCGCGCTGCGGGCGGCTTCCTCCTATAATGTGCCGCTTGTGTTCACGCATCACACACTTTACGAGGAGAATGTCCATTATGTTCCGGGCAACCAGGAGGCTCTCAAGCGTTTTGCCATCGAACTCTCGACGGGCTATGCCAATCTGGCGGACATCGTTTTTGCCCCGAGTGAAAGCGTGATGAACCTGATGCGCGAACGCGGGGTCAAGACCACGATCGAGATCGTGCCGACCGGTATTTATACGGACAAGTTCGCGCGCGGTTCCGGAAAAAGTTTTCGAAATAAATTCAATCTTCCTCAGGATGTTTTTGTGGTAGGTTATCTGGGTAGGCTGGCTCCGGAAAAGAATCTGGATTTTGTCACCCGTTCTGTCGCCGAATTCTTAAAGAAAAAAACGGATGCGCATTTTTTGGTGTGCGGAACGGGTCCTTCGCTGGAAGGCATGCAGCAGATTCTGACAGAAGCTGGTGTCGCGGACCGTGTTCATGCCGTCGGCGCTGTTAAAGGCAAGGATTTGATCGACGCCTACCATGCCATGAATGTATTTGTGTTTGCTTCGCAGAGTGAAACGCAGGGATTAGTTCTGACGGAAGCGATGTCGGCGGGTGTTCCTATTCTGGCGGTCGATGCTCCGGGAGTCCGTGAAGTCGTCAAGGACGGGACAAATGGCCGCCTGCTGCCTGCTCCCGACATGGAACAGTTCACTGCCGCGTTAGAATGGTTCGCGCAGCTGCCGTCCGAAGAAGTCAAGAAGATTAAAGTTGAATGCCGGAATACCTCCGAGTCTTTTGCGATGCCGGCCATGGTCAAGCGGGTCAACGACATTTATAT
>JAGNTT010000161.1 GCA_017987425.1 Candidatus Omnitrophota bacterium | reverse complement strand
CCCAGCAACGTACCCGAGGCAAAACCGCCCAAGCCGTTGGTGATGAGCCACTCGCGGGAAATCAATCCTTCAACAGGATCATCAAAATGAAGCGGAACACGCAAAATTCCCTCGGTCATAGGTCTCCTTTGAGTTGGGCAGAAAGAACCTGAGCAGAGCGTCCGGGAATATACCACCCGACTTTATTGTGGGCCGGAACGATCCCGCCTCCGCCATAGCGCACATCCTCGCTTCCCCACATCAAGTTCCACTTTTTCCCCCGGGGAAGCGCCAGAAACGGCTGAGAACAGGGCGAATAATCCAGATCATCGCCGAGATTAACAATCAGAAGTCGGCGCGCGTTATTATTCTTATAAAACAGCGCGAACGCCCTGTCGCTCAACACAGCTCCTTCGATCGCCCGCCTGTCCTGAAGGGAAAACACCTCATCCTCCCGGCGAAGCGTAAGCAGATCGCGGTGAAAATCATAAATGGTCCGGTTGTTTTGCGTTCGGCATAGTTCAGCTTGCTTTTCATAAACGTAGCGGGATTCCAGGGATGACACCCAACCCGATACTGTGCGCGTGGTCGATGAGCGCTTTCAAATCATCGCATGTGCCGTACACATGATACGCCGCAAAAAGATCGACCCCGTCGTAACCCCAGTTCCAGCGTCCGGCGCATTCGGCCAGCGGCATAAACTCAATAACTGTGATCCCTAAATCTTTTAACGCGGAAAGATGCGGAATAACCGCGCGGAAAGTGCCTTCGGGGGTATATGTTCCGATGTGCAGTTCGTACAGGACCTGGCCTTTGAGCGTGATGCCTTTCATTTGCCAGTGATCGTCCGTCCAGCGAAAGCGGCCGTGATCCACCACCATCGAAGGACCCAGCGGACCTTTGGGCTGAAAATGAGATGCGGGATCGGGAAAAGGACCTTTGCCGTTCACTCGATATTTATAAAGTGTTCCGGCCTTGAACCCAGGAACAGTTCCCGTGAAATACCCTTTTCGATCTTTTTTCAAAGGAAAACGGCGGGATGTCTTTTCTTCAACGACATCAATCGACCGGCAGTCGGGCGCCCATACTCTAAAATCAACGCCATCACGATGAAGTCTGGCACCCGGGAATGTTTCAAATTTTGTTCTAAACATAGTCCTCCCTTATTAATAAGCATAAAAGAAAGGACATTAAACAAGCGTTAAAGGAGTATTAAAAGAAAATAAGGAATAACGGAAGGCAAAAGCTGTCTTTTATAGACCAAAGGATAGGATCAAGGACGTTCGGATTTAGCCTGGTCCTGCGAACCCTGCCACGGGTTTTGCTGGTCCTGACTTGCCCCGCCGAACGCGCTGTCGCTGTAAATGCCTCCCTGATATTCTCTCTTTTTCCCATCTTCTCGGTCTTGATCGGGATAAAGAAATTCCTCGGTATAATCCCTTCTGGGACGATTTGATTTGCGTTTCGAACTCATACAAGCCTCCTTAATAAGGAAAAGTTAATAAAAGATGGTAGTTAAAAAGTAACAGAGAACGGATGAACTAAAGATGAAATAACGATTAATCTTTTTACATCCGAAATGACAGGAAGACCTACGGACAGGAGAAAATAAAAAACCCTCTGCCATTAATAACATGGCAGAGGGTTTTTGGAATTTCAGCTTATTTTAATACTTGAACGGAATGACCGTGTTGGTTGTTTCTGACGAATCTGTTGCGGGAGCTTCTTCCGTAACGGATCCGGCCGGAGCTTCCGGTTTCGACTCTGTTGCCGGTGCGGTGACAGCCGGTGTTTCCGTTGCAGCTGCGGGTTCGGCAGCGGGTGTCGGAACAGCGGCGGGTTCTTCAGACGCAGGCTGGGCTGTTGCTTCAGGCGTTGTCTCTGCGGCAGCGGGTTCGACAGCTGAAGGTTCAGCGGCTACGGGCTTGGCTTCTTCCTTATTCTCCATCGCTCCCTTTTCCTTGCCCATCGGACATCCGGCCTTGGCGCCTTCCATCATCTTCTTGAGACCTTCGATGTCCGTAGTCAATTCGACCTCTTTGACCATATCCAGATCCTGATCATACTTGGTCAGTTTATTGCCCATGACCACTACAACACCGCCGTCTGTGGTGGCAATGACTTTACGTTCCATGATGGATGCCATAATCGGGCAACCCGGCTTGGCCCCCGCGCACTTCATCCCGTGTTCCTTGCACTTCATGCAATGTTCCTTGGGCATATCTTTGTGCTCGATCACTCCCGCTTCTGTTTCCGCCTGGGCAAAAGCTAATCCCGGGACAGAAAGAATCAGGACCGCAATGATTAATGCAATACCTTGTCTCATGACTTACTCCTTTTTGTGGTTTGTTTGACTATACTCTACCTATTGAATCAGCATGTCCTGGGACCAATAAACCCAAGAACGCAAGTCCTTTAAATTACCCACAGTATAACTCAAAATTGAAAAATCACCTGATATTTTTCTATCTGCACCCACGCGCAACTTATTGTCAAATCTGCATGAATTATGGTGTTTTTGCAAAACAATTCGGTTGAATCGAATCAGATTTTATTTTAACGACGAAATTGTAATTAAAAACAACACATGCTTAAACGGAAAAAGCCAGACCCCAAGAGGCCTGGCTTTTTCATGCGAAACACTCTGTCTATTAAGGACGGGGACCCGCGTCTTTTTCAATACGCTGGGCCGCACTGACATTGTTGGCATCCGGCGTGACACTCACCATGTCGCCCGGATTGATGCCGGCAAGAAGGTCCTTGTTCATGACAGAAAACGTACGGTCATTTTTTGTGGCAGTTTCGTTGACTGTAATGCTTTGTGCCTGGGCATCAACGGCAGAGACCGTTCCCTGAACAAGCCCCGGATCACTGGGGAGGTTTGTCGGATTCTGTTTAGAATCCCAAATAGAAGAATCGTTCGGGGCCTGGTTAACATCCGTACGGGCAAGGGCCAGCGAAGCGCCCGTTAATGTCAGACCGACGGCAACAGCGAGAATAAGTGATTTGTTTTTCATAGTATACTCCTTGGTTCATAGGTTAAGTTCGGGACAATTGTTTATGTCTCTATGATGAACCTCTTCCCATTAAAGGAGCGTGAAAAGGAAATTATAATTTTGCAATCTTTCTCCCTAAAAAGAAACCCCGCACCATGTGATGCGGGGTTTCTTCAGAATAAGATGATGCAGTGTTCTTAGAATATCGTCTTCAAAACACCGCCGTCTACTCTTAGAGCGGCGCCGTTGGTGGCCGATGCGAGTTCGCTGGCGACATAGACAACCATGTTGGCGATCTCTTTGGGATCGGCGAAACGCTGGATGAGCGACGTCGGGCGCGCTTCTTTGAAGAACGTTTCGTTGACGAATGTATCCTTGTCCGTTCCGGTTTTGCGGCTGAATTCCCCGACGAACGTGTTGACGCCGTCCGACATGGTCGGCCCCGGCAGAACGGAATTTACGGTGACGCCCGTCTTTTTGGTGAGTTCCGCGAGCCCGCGCGAGACGGACAGCTGAGCGGTTTTCGACATCCCGTAATGGATCATCTCGACGGGAATGTTGATGCCCGATTCGCTCGATATAAAAATGATCCGGCCCCAATTTTTCTTGATCATCGCCGGAAAGAACGCGCGGCTTAAACGCACGCCCGACATAACGTTGATGTCGAAAAATCTCTGCCAGTCCTCGTCGGGAATGTCGAGGAAGTCTTTGACCTCGAAAATGCCGGCGTTGTTGACAAGGATATCCGGATCTCCGATCTTTTTGACATCAGCGATGAGTTTGTTGACGCCCGCGGCCGAAGAAATATCCGCCGCCACGCCGTACGCGTTTGCGCCGAGCTGTTTGACCAGTTTATCGATGTCGTCCTGCGAACGGCCGTGGACAATGACTCTCGCCCCCTCGCCGTGAAGTTGTTCGACAATGGCCCGGCCGATTCCCTTCGTGGAACCGGTGACCAGAGCGAGTTTATTTTTAAGACCGTAATCCATACAACTCTCCTTGGTAAACCAAATTATTGAATACGACAGCCGTTCTTAGCTTCTTCCGAGGAAATCGCCCTTGCCGAGGTCGACGCCGTTATGCCTCAGGATGGCATAAGCGATGCTCATGTGAAAGAAAACGTTCGGGATCACAAAGAACAACAGATACGGCTGTCCCATGAATTCCATTTCCTTGCCGCCTACTTTGAGGATGATCTTGCGTTCCTCACTGCCGTCGATGTCGCCGGCTTTGATCGTTTGGACAAAAGCGATGGTTTTATTGATTCTCCCCTGCAGTTCTAAAAATGTTTTCTCGGTGTCTTCGTAACTGGGAACTTCTTTGCCCGCGAGTCTCGCAGCACAGCCCTTGACCATGTCGCCGGTGATCTGAACCTGGCGGGTCAACGGATACATGTCCGGGGCGATCCTTGCATTTAAAAATACTTCGGGCGCGATCTTCTTGGCCTCGGCATGCGCCTCGGCTTTTTTAAGGATCGCCGATAAAATTTCCAACTGACGGGTAAGAACGGGAATGGATGCCTGATACATGGATAA
>JAGNTT010000160.1 GCA_017987425.1 Candidatus Omnitrophota bacterium | reverse complement strand
GTCGGGCTGGTGGACATCCTCATCGGCAAGGCGACCTTCGAGCAGGCCGTTGAGAATGTGGCGACGAACCTCTGGATGATTCCGGCGGGGAAGACCACCCTCAACCCGATCACATTTCTGGATTCCGCCAAGGCCAAGGACATTTTTCAGCTGCTTAAGTCCAAATTCGATCTTGTTCTCATCGAAGGCCCGGATCTGAAAAGTTATAAGGACTCGCTCGCGGTGGCGGCCAACGTCGACGGAGTGGTCCTCATGGTCTCGGAAAGTATGACGCGTCTGCCGGTTGTCCGCTGGGTCCTGAAGCCTCTGCGCGAACGCAAGTGCCATGTGCTCGGCGCTGTTTTAAACCGCCGGAAGTTTGTCATTCCGAAGTTCATCTACGACCGTGTATAAGGATTTTTATCGGGGCTTGAGCTGCTAAATCGATGTTCCGGTCCCGGTAATATCTCGTGTTGTTCCGCGTAACAACTCTGGACAATGACGTCCAAAATAATCTTCACTGTAGAAGGTAATCCCTATTTTTAAGGAAGAAGAAGGGCCATGGAATCCGGCTTTTGCGTCGGAGGGTAGCAATTGACTTTAAACCATAGAACAGGACATTGACATGATCATCAGCAGAACACCGTTTCGAATCTCATTTTTTGGCGGCGGCACAGACTATCCACCCTGGTTTAAGGAACACGGAGGGGCCGTTCTGGCAACCACGTTCGACAAATATTGCTACATCACCCTGCGTTATCTGCCGCCTTTTTTCGATCACAAGTACCGCGTGATTTACTCCAAGATGGAACACGTCAACTCGCTTGATGAGATCAATCACCCGTCGGTGCGGGAGACATTGCGTTTCATGGACATTCCCCAGGGCGTTGAAATCCATCACGACGGCGATCTTCCGGCGCGCACCGGGCTCGGTTCGAGCTCGGCGTTCACCATCGGGCTTTTGAACAGCCTTTACGCATTGAAAGGGCTGAGGGTCACCAAAGACCGCCTCGTCAGCGAGGCCATCCACATCGAGCAGGATATGATCGGCGAAAGCGTCGGCTGTCAGGACCAGGCCTCGGCCGGTTTCGGCGGATTCAATTACATCGAGTTCGGCGGGAACAATCACCTGCGCGTGCGCAAGATCACCATCCCCACCGCCAAGCTCAACAATCTGCAGGACCACCTGATGCTTTTCTTCACCGGTTTCACGCGTTTCGCCTCCGAGATCGCCCAGCATCAGATCAAAAACATTCCCAACAAAACCAAAGAATTGAAAACCATGCAGGAACTCACCGAAGAGGCCGTGCGCGTTTTAAGCGACGGAGACATTCTGGACTTCGGCAAGCTTCTGCACGAAAGCTGGCTGTTGAAGCGCGGCCTTTCGGAAAAGATCACAACAGAAGTTGTCGATGAAATCTATACGACCGCGAGGTCCGCGGGCGCGATCGGCGGCAAACTCCTCGGCGCCGGCGGCGGCGGATTCGTGCTTTTATTCGTCGAGCCTGAAAAGCAGGCCGAGGTCCGTGCGAAGCTTTCCAAATTTTTGGAAATCCCTTTCAGGTTTGAAGACCAGGGAAGCCAGATCATTTTCTATCAGCCGGATTCCGGCGTGGTGAATAAACCGGTCCGTCAGATGTTCGATCCGGAAGCCGCGGCCAAAACCAAAGAGGTTTAAAACTCCAGCCGGACGGCTTTCCGCCCCCAATGCGGATTTCTATTCAGTTGGATCGTTAGTATGAACAATAAGGATAAGGTGCTTTTCGGCGCGATGAAGACCGGCCCGGCCGGTTTTGGATCTGCATCGCCATTTGTGTATGCGGTTGCTCACCGGATATCGTTAAAACGCAGTGCCCGATAAAAATTATCATTCATAAAGTTGTATTCATAATTCCATACGGTTAAATATTTAAAAAGAGGTGCCCCATGAACAAAATCATCCGATTGATTTGTGCTTTACTGTATTACGGATTTGCCCAGTGGCTGCCGGCATCATATATGCCCGGCGGGCGCATAGCCCAGGCTATACGCGCTCTCATATGCCGTCCGATGTTTCGTTCGTGCGGAAAGAATCTCAATGTTGAATACGGCGCATTTTTTCATTCAGGATCGTCAATCTCTTTAGGCGATAACTCCGGCATCGGAATCAAGGCGCATGTCTCCGGCCATATCACAATCGGCAATGACGTTATGATGGGCAAGGAAGTCATCATCATGACCGTCAATCATACGTATGACCGGACCGACATCCCCATGAACAGTCAGGGCTTCGGAAACGAGCGGCCTGTGGTGATTGAAGACGATGTCTGGATCTGCGACCGCGTCATTATTCTTCCTGGGGTCAGAGTGAGCAGAGGTTCCATCCTCGGCGCCGGCGCGGTGGTCACCAAAGACGTACCCGCATATGCCATCGTCGGCGGTGTACCGGCCAAGGTCATCAAATACCGTGAACCGCAAGTGTCAGGAGTCGTTAAAAAGGCGGAAGAATTTACAAGGAAGCGCCCTAATTAACGACGTTACTGATATTTGTGAGCTAATCGTATTTAAAAAGTTAAGGAATCTCTGGAAGTTGAAAACAAGAGATCGCACTCAGGAAATAGTGGAGGTAAGTTGTGAACGTATTGGTTGTCATTCCCGCGCGCGGCGGTTCAAAAGGAATTCCACGCAAGAATTTGAGAACTTTGGCAGGAAAGCCGCTACTTTATTATTCGATACAAACCGCTCTGCATTCCAAATATAAACCGGACGTTTTTGTCTCAAGCGATGATGATGAAATTCTCATGGTGGCACGCAAGTGCGGTGCCCAGACTCATCAGCGTGATGTCACTTTAGCGGACGATAAGACCACCCTGGATCCGGTTATTTACGATGCTTCCAAAGCGATCAGCGCTCAAACCGGGAAATCCTATGATTTTGTTGTCACAATGCAGCCGACATCGCCTTTGCTCAAGGCTGCAAGTCTCGACGCTGCACTTGAACAGTTCATGGCCAATCCTGAATGCGAATCCATGATTTCGGCCAAAAAAGAAGCGCATTTGTCCTGGAAAACCGAAAATGGGAAATATGTCCCCAATTATAAGGAACGCGTCAATCGTCAGTATCTGGACCCGTTCTTCCCCGAGACCGGTTCATTTGTCATTTGCCGCAGCGCATTCTTAAACGCATATAAAAAACGCATCGGCATCAAAGTCGATCTGTACGTTCTTCCCAGTCAGGAAGCGATCGACATCGACACCTATGAGGACTGGAATTTGTGCGAATATCTTCTTAAGCGCAGAACGATTTTGTTTGTGTTGTCCGGCTACAACGAAATCGGACTCGGTCATATTTACCGCGGTCTGGTTTTGGCCAACAGCATTCTCAATCATCGGGTTCTTTTTTTAGTTGATGAAAAAAGCCAGTTAGGCTATGACAAGATTAAAGAAAGCAATTACGACGTACACATTCAGACGTCGCCCAATATCATTGACGACATCATGGCTTTTGATCCGGATGTCATCATCAATGATGTTCTGGATACGACCGATGAATACATGAAGTCTTTGAAAAACTTAGGGCTCAAGCTCATTAATTTCGAAGATCTTGGGCCGGGGGTCAAACATGCGGATATAGTGATCAACGCGCTTTATCCCGAACGGGATTCCCTGCCTAATCATTATTTTGGTCATTTGTATTTTTGTCCGCGCGATGAATTTTTAATTTCGGAATTCAAAACTGTCACCAAAGATGTCCGCCGGGTGCTCATCACCATGGGCGGGGTGGACCCGTGCAATCTGACGGCAAAGGTCCTCAGTGTCATTTATCCTTATTGCATGGAGAGAGGCATTGCGATCGATCTGGTTCTTGGTCTCGGCTATCAACGAACGGATACCCTTAAAAGCTTCCCGCAGGCAAAGGTCCACCGGGACATTAAGACTATGTCGGATTTTATGTTGGCGGCCGATGTGATTTTAACTTCCGCAGGCCGCACGGTCTATGAAGCCGCATCCATCGGGACGCCGACCATTGTTCTCGCACAGAATGAACGGGAAATGACGCATTTTTTTGCCTCACCCAAATACGGTTTTACCAATCTGGGATTGGGAAAAGACGTCAAGGAAGCGGACATTCTCAAGGCATTTGAGAAACTGGTTAGTGACTTCGATTTTCGTTACCGCAGTCATGAACTCATGCTTTCGGGCAATATTAGAGAAGGAAAGATCCGCGTGATCAATTTGATTCAATCGTTAATTGGAGCTTGATTGTATGACTATCCTGGATTTGTTTAAAAACTACAAACCGGCAGGCGCAAAACTTGTTAGACCCTATATCATTGCCGAGGCGGGGGTCAACCATGAAGGAAGCATTGATCTGGCCAAACGGCTGATCAATGAAGCGGCCGAAGGCGGAGCCCATTCGATCAAGTTCCAAACCTACAAAGCCGATACTATCGCCTCCAAAGACTCCCCGTACTACTGGGACATCACCAAGGAACCGACAAGAAGCCAGCACGAACTTTTTAAGAAGTACGACAAGTTTTGGAAGCCTGAGTTTGAAAA
>JAGNTT010000159.1 GCA_017987425.1 Candidatus Omnitrophota bacterium | reverse complement strand
CTCGCCTGCATGAACGCGTAGTAGATATGCCCGACGGTCAGGCTGACATTTTCCACAGGTTTAAAGGTATAGGAAACCGTGGTGTCAATTTCATCGGAATTGAGCGAATCCTTGTTCTCCAGATCAAAATTACCCCAGCCTGATACTGTGAAGCCGTAGGCACTCACGGCGAAACCGGGCTGAAAGACCATGTCGTCATCCAGCACGAAGCCGCGCCAGATGTATTTGTTATAGAAATCGGCTGTACCGGAGACAGCTACTTCCACGTTATTCTCTTTGAGAAAATCCCCGAAGAGGGTTTTGGGCGCCTCTTCTTCTTCGGCCCGGACGATGGCGGGAACAGCTGTCATCATCGCCAAAAGGACAGTTAGACCCAGCATTGTATTTTTCATCTTCATGTGTTTTCCTTTCGTTTCTCGTTCTCGTGTTTTCGTTTTTTAAAAAATAATGCCCCGGCATGGTCTTGCGAACATTGCCGGGGCGTCTTTGCCCTCAAATAAAAATAGCCTGCGCTGTCGATCAACCTTTGATCATGCGCAGGCTTCATTGCCTGATGCTGATAAAATAAAAAGTCCCCTCAAAAAACTTCATTGTCTTTGAGGGGACTTCAATGTCCCGTGTGGAACGATTCAAATATACGATGAAAAAAATCTCATGTCAACAATATTTTTTCACCGCCAAGCTTGAGGATAAAATCCTCGACGACAAACGGCTTAACGTTTGGGACGGAATGAACCGCCGCCGTGGCTGGAACTGGGACGTCTGGGCTTGAATCCTCCTCCGCCTCCACTGCCGCCACGGTTGCCGCCGCCGAATGAACGCGGCTTGTAGGACGGCCTGGGTGAACTGGAGCGGGAATACTCTTCCTTGGGCACGTTCGGATGGTCGGAAACCGGGATCGCGGCTTTCACCAGAACCTCGATCGAACGGACATCGTCCTTCTGATCGGGTGTGGCGAAAGAAATCGCGTGGCCCTGATGTCCGGCGCGTCCGGTACGGCCGATGCGGTGCACGTAATTATCAGCATCATCAGGAAGATCGTAGTTGATGACGAGTTCGATCCCCGTCACGTCGATCCCGCGCGAGGCGATATCGGTCGCGACCAGAATACGATACTTCCCTCTTTTAAAACCTTCGAGCGCTTCCTTGCGTTCATTAAGCGAACGGTCGGAATGAATTTCCGCAGCGCGGTGGCCGAGCTGGCGAAGCGCGCGGGAAATCTTGCGGGCGCCGAACTTCGTTCTTGAAAAGATAAGCACCGAGCCTTTGTACTGCTCGAGGATCTTCTGCAAAAGAAGGTTCTTCATTTCCTTTTTGACCACGAAGAGTTCCTGCGTGATGCGCTCAGAAGTAGTTCCCGGAGGGGCCACTTCGATGTGCGTCGGAAGCTTCATTTGTTTGGTGGCGATTTCGATGATTTCTTTAGGCATGGTCGCCGAGAACAGCATGGTCTGGCGGTATTCAACCGGAGCCACGCAGGCCATGATGGTGGCGATCTGCGGAGCGAAACCCATGTCGAGCATGCGGTCAGCCTCGTCGAGAACGAGGATGGTCACGTCGCCCAAATGGATGTGATGCTGCTGCATGTGGTCGATCAAACGTCCGGGTGTCGCGATGATGATGCGCGGATCTTTCGCCAGATCCTGGATCTGACGGCGGATCGGTTCACCGCCGATCAAGACCGCGGTGCGCATATTCATGGTCTGTCCGACCTTGAAAAATTCTTCGTTAACCTGGAGAGCCAGCTCGCGTGTGGGAAGAATGACGAGCGCCCGTCCCTGCACCTGGGCCAGACGCTGTAAGATAGGAATCGCGAATGAAAGCGTTTTTCCCGTCCCTGTCTGGGCGATACCGACGATATCTTCTCCGGCGATGGCCGGCGGAATGGATTTCTGCTGAATCGGTGTGGGGGTTGTGTATTTGATTTTGTCTAAACGTTCCAGAATCTTCGGAGCGATCCCAAGCTCATAGAAAGTACCGGTTGACGGAGTCATGGCATTTTCCTTTACTAATACGGTTTTTGCCACGCCTGTCAATTTTATTCGCCCTTCGGGCGCGGCTTATATCTGATATGCATTTTAATTCTATGGACTCTACCGGGAAGGGTCTTATGAAATACGGCAGGAATCAATCAGTTGCACAAGGATAACACAATTCCCGAAAAAAGCTAATGTATTTTTCAAATGACTTTTTAAAACGAGGAGCCGGGCTTGGTAAGGAACTCAGCTTCCTGGGGTGTCGACGGACGATTAAGGATGGTGTTTCGGTGCGGAAAACGGCCGAAACGGGCGATGATGTCGCGGTGCTGTTTGGCATAGGTCAGGTTGTATTGAAAATAGGCCGTGTTTGGGGATGCCTTGGCTTTGGATTCCTCGATCAGCCCGAAGAAGCTTTTAATCCCAAGTTCCTGGGCGTCAAGGGATTCGGCATGCATAAATGGCATGTAGAGGAAGACCCGTTCGATGAGCATGAGCTCTTTTTCTTTGCCGTCTTTGATGGATCGTTTGGACAGTTCAAGCGCCAGCCCATCGGTCTCAAATGCCTGCGGTGTGCCGCGAAACATGTTCCGGGGAAACTGGTCGAAAATCAGGACCAGCGCGAGCCGCCCGCGGGCTTCCGCTTCCCAATCCTTATACTCCCCCGCTTTAGCCTTTTCATAGTCCGCCGAAAACCTGGCCCGAACCTCCTCATCAAACGCCCTCCCCCCATTGAACCATAACTTCGCGGGCGGGGATTTTTTGTCGATGGGGATTGCGTCGATTAGGGAGCCGAACCAGAATTGGAGAATAGATTCTATTGATGTCATATTGAGATCACAAAACACAAGTTACTGTTCATCTCTTAACCGTTTTACAGCCCAACAAAAACTGAAGTATCCGATGAGAACCAAAGCTATTGCTTTAATTGATAAATTGGCAAGATAGTCTCGAAATTCCATACTTGCGATTAAGTAAAACACGATAATCCCTGTCACCAGCAAAAATAAAACTAATGCTGTTGTTATGCTGCTGGGCTTGCCAAAATTTTTTTCATCACGTTAAAGACACCTCAGGTCGCCAACTCTCGCCGTCAGCCCTCAGCACGCTTCATTAATTTGGGTCATATCGTGTGTCGCCAGCAACCTAGGGACAGGACCCTTTCATGGTTATTCATTAGAACAACGACCTTAAAACCTCCGCCAAACCATCCTTATCTGTTTTGCGTTGAGCGATGCCAATCATGGCTTCATACAGCCTGCCCGAAGGATCTTTGATTGTAATGCCGTTAAGTTCGAGAAAGACCAACGCTGAAGCGAGACCGGCGCGTTTGTTGCCGTCCAAGAACGGCTGGTTCTGGGCAATGTGAAAAGCGTATGCCGCAGACATCGCACATAAATCTTTGTGCAGCCATTGACCGCCAAAGCTCATCTCGGGCTGTGCAACCGCAGACTGCAACAAACCCAGATCGCGGATACCGACATCTCCTCCGTACCGCGCGATCTGGTCTTTATGAATTTCCAATACTTCCGCAAGGGTCAAAAAAAGAGGTTCTTGCATGAACGTCCTAAGACGCCAGCTTTTTCAAAGTCTTGGCGTGGTTTTTGTTCACCTTGTCCAACGCCGAACGGAATGCTTTCTCGCGGGACTTCCCGCGGACCGGGGAAATAATAATATTTTGGCCGTCGGTCGTAACTTCCAAAGGGGTTTGTTTGTCGATATTGAGCAAATCCAAAATAGCCTTCTCAATCACCAGGGCCTGGCTGTTGCCGTGAGGGGTCAATGTCTTGATCATAATTTCGTCCTCCCTGACGTGTTATTACAATGTAGTAACAGTATATCACCGTTTATCGGAGTGTCAAGGAGCCGCTCCGCCTTCACATTCTTCATGCTTAGGTTATTCAAGCCTAAGAACAGACCCGTTGCGGCTGTCGGTCAGGACATAAATTGAACCTGCACACTCCCGGGGAGTGTACAGGTCTTAACAATCTTCATGCCAAAAAATGAAGACAGCCCCTGCGAGCTGTCTTCATTGTTTATCTATCGTTTAATTTCAGACACATGCGGATATAGTACGCTTTTGCCTGATGTTTTACAAGAACACAAGAACACAGGGACACAAGAGCACAGGATGAACACAAGTCACACTTGTGCACTTCATGTGCTCCTGTGTCTTGTGCTCCTGTGTCTTGTGCTCTTGTGCCCCCTAAGTGTTCAATAAATACTCCGCCTTCACATTCTTCATGCTATTGAAGATGTTTTTCATGATCTGCGGGTTATCTTTTTCGAAACTGCGGAGCATTTTTTTGATGAGCATGCGGTGGGAGGTTTCGTCGTTGGCACATTTGGACTGGCCGCCGATGGTCTGGATTCCCAGTTCATCAGCCAGCAAGCGCATGTTCTCTTCACGCTCGTACGCCAGCGGGCGGATGATGCTGAGTTTACCGCCGAACATCGACTGATTGGGACGCATCGCGCCGATCTCCGCGCGGTAGAACTGATTGAGCAGGATCGTCTCCACAATGTCGTCGAGATGATGACCGAAGGCGATCTTGTTAAAACCGTTCTGGT
>JAGNTT010000024.1 GCA_017987425.1 Candidatus Omnitrophota bacterium | reverse complement strand
AGCCAGACAGTAAACACTGCCGCCGTACGCGGTCTCATCCTGCGTACAGCCAGAAAATATCCGGCCAGTGCCGTCAGAGCCCAGCACACAATATTTAAAAACTTAAGAATCTTAAAATTTATTCCGGACCAATAAATGATTGACGACAACAAAAGCGGAAAACCCGGCGGAACAACCGTCCATAAATCGAGGGCGATGTTTTCGGAATAAGGTTTGTGTTCGACGAGATTCAGTGCGTGAAGGATATACTGGGCAAAATCATCCCCCCAGTTGTGGCCGTCATTCAGAGAGATGATATGGATGAAAAAGAAAACCAGGAAAACCGCGGCAAGGAGCATCCGATCGATTGTTCTCATCGCTCTCCCGGATAAATTCTAATGCGAGGATTTCTTCACAGCAGACGCAGGATTTCTGTGTGACGATTGATACTGTTTGAGATGACGGTAAAGCTGGATCAATGGTACCAGCAGGGAAAGCTGGTATTTAGAAACAGCTATGGCGATCTTTTTAAACATGTAACGCTTCTCATATCCGCTTTCGGTAAAACAGCGGTGGGCATTTTCAAATTCGTAGTGAACTAGATATTCGAGCCCCAGCGAATACATGCTTTTCCGCCAAGCCTTTTGGATGAGATCCTTATGGTCGGCCGCAAACATTTTCTCCTGTTCCAATCTTTTTGCGGATTCGCTGAATATATAAATTTCAGCCTTGTACGTATTGATCCTGTTGCGGCTGATGCTAGCCGGATGAAGAAGCCGCTCGACCAGCTTGTCTTTGAGATATACGGCCGGATAATTTAATATAATTCTCAAAAAGAATTCATAATCCATCGCATTCTGAAAGGCTGTATTAAAAACCCCCAGCGTTCTGACACATTCCCTGCGGATCATGACCGTCGAGGTCACGATAAAATTGCTTTCGATGGCCCTTTCGATAAAACCGCTTTTCGTGTCGAAGTCTTCAGAAAATGAATGCACAACATCCTCAAAAACCCGGTAAGGATTTCCCAGGTGCTTGATATGGGCGTTGGTGCAGCACAAACCAAGAGTCGGGTTCTTCTGGAATTGCTCCAGTTGTTTGGCAATTTTCTCAGGAAGGAACTGGTCGTCGGAATCAAGGAAGGCAATGAACTCCCCCTCAGCCTTCTCAAGCCCGATATTCCTGGCGCAATAATTGCCCTGATTGCCCGTTCGAAAATACCGGATGCGGGGATCTTTGATGGCTAGAATTACTTCTTCAGTTTCATCTGTCGAACCGTCATCAACGATGATCACCTCAACCGCAGAATGCGTTTGAGACAGCGCGCTCTGGATCGCCCAGCGCACAAAACTGCCGCGGTTAAACGTTGGTATGACAACAGAAACCAAAGGCGTCATAATAAGTTGAACTTTATTTTTCCCTGCCGTATTTTGACTTCGCCCATAAAAAACAAGAGCACGATAAACATAGTTGCAAAAATAACGGATATGATACCGATCTTCACCCAATCAGACGCATAAATGACGTCTTTGACAGGGGAAATGAAAACAAAAAGCAGAGCGGAGATCGCGATCGCGCCCAAGAGCGATTTGTACATATAAAGATAATTCAACCTGATCACACGCGCGACAACGCCCATGGAAAAATGCACCCACACGGTCGAAACAATCGCATATCCGAGCGTAACGGCATACAACCCGTAATTAATGCAGAGCAAAAGCGTGACCACGATAATAAACGTGTTTAATATTCCCATTTTCAACTGAATATCCGTCTTGCCGACGCTCTGATAAATCAGACCCGATATGGTTCCCAGCGACTGGAACATGCCGCAGAAACAAAGAATCCTGATCAAATCGCTCACAGCCGACCACTTGGTTCCGTAGATGACACGGATAAGCTCTGGTGCCAGCACATAGAGAAAAGTCATCAAAGGAAACGTCAGGATCGAAATCGATTTGAGCATTTTCAAATAAGCGCGCTGCAGGCGCTCCCTATCATCATTAACTTTGGAAAGAACCGGGAACATAACCTTGCTAAGCACCCAGGAAATATTCTGAAGCGGCAGCATCATCAGTTTATACGCCAGGCTGTAGTAACCCAGAACCTCGGATCCCAGGAATTTACCGATGAGCACCTGATCCATGTTGCGGGCAAAATAATTGATCACCTGATAGGCGGTCAGGTTCACGCTGAAGGCCAGGAAATCCTTAAGCGCCGATATGGAAAAAATAAAACTCGGCCTCCAGGAAGAACTGGTCCAAAGGAATATATTGTTTAAAACCGTCGAGACCAGGATTTGCACGACCAGACTCCACACTCCCCAGCCTTTGAATGCCAGATAAATAGCTACAAGACCAGAGAGAAAGACCGACACGATGTCTCTGATCATCAGCGAATAAAATTCCATGTTTTTGGTCAGCATGGTCTGCTGGATGATCGTAAATGATGAAAGAAAGAAATGCACGGAGAGCACCGCAATGACGTCGGCGAGTTTGGGATGATTGTAAAAGTTGGCAATTAAAGGCGCGCAGAGATAGAAGAACACCGCCAGAATCATACCGATCATAACATTCAGCCAGAATGCCGAAGACCAGTGAGCCTGTGTCACATTTTTTCTCTGGATCAAAGCGCTGCTGACGCCCATGTCGGCGAAAATCGAGGCGAAATAAATAAAGACACTCGCCATCGCCACAAGACCGAAGTCAGCAGGAAGAAGCAGACGCGCAAGTGCAACATTGACTCCAAACTGGCACACTTGTTTGACGATCTGCCCAATGAAAGACCACGACAGGCCGGCAATTGCCTTTGATTTTAGATCATCACTCATGAAGTTTGTGGCAATCCGTATTTAGCAATGTAATTATTGATCATTCTTCTGTTTTCCAGTCTATCTAAGAAAACAACTATTTCTTCTATAATTCTGCGAATAAATGCCGGTCGAATATTGGCTAGCCTTGGCTTGATTATGACAACTCGTCTTCTCCATCCCAGCCTGCTGTAACGATTGTTGAAATAATGATCTTCACTTAAATTCCATTTCTTGCACAAGCGTTTGAGACTTCTCAGTTCCCATTCATCCGACCAACGGAAATTATAATATTCTTCATCCCACTTAGCCATCTTCTCGGCACCGAAATGCCCCAGGAAAGTGACGACGGCCTTAGGCTCAAAAATAATCTTCGCGCCGGCGTTTCTGACACTGAGTGAGAAATCAATATGATCCCGTGTACTTAGGACTTCCTCATC
Source organism: Candidatus Omnitrophota bacterium (assembly GCA_017987425.1). GTDB lineage: Bacteria > Omnitrophota > Gorgyraeia > Zapsychrales > Fredricksoniimonadaceae > JAGNTT01. The sequence goes on along the minus strand of JAGNTT010000024.1, from coordinate 14,056 downwards.
GAAACCGTTGATCTTAGTGAGCATTTCCACCGTCACCATATAACAATGTGCTTCCACAAAACCTGTTTCTTCGCGTTGGATCGCCGGAGTGATTTCAAACCACTTCAAACCCTGTTTATAGTTCATCTTTTCTTGCAGGATCCTCTGGGTTTTGCCTTCATGGATCCTTTCCTTGATTTCAAGTTCTCCGCTCAAGAAGTGAATGTTCTCATGAACGGGAAAGTCCTGACAGGTTACGGGACCGACGACATCGCAACCGGTCTCTTGTAGACAACGGAACATCGCGGACATGAATCCCTTGGTCACAAGCACGTCGTTGTCGATAAACAGAATATACGGGGTCTTGGCATGCTTCCAAGCGAGATTGCGGGCGTGATTGGCAGGGATGAGATGGTCAACCCTGATCAGCCGGAAATTTTTTTCTTGCGAAGCCTTCTTTAGATAATCCCTAATGTGGTCCGGCGATCCTCCATCGACATAGATCAACTCGAACGGCATGTCCGCAGATTCATAAATGGATTCCAAACTTGCCTCAGAATGCGAAAAGCGGTCGCGGGGAACAACAACAATCGTGACTAACGGGTCAGCCATACATCTGTCTCCTTATTAAGTGCTTAATTAAGCAGCTTTTGATAACGGGCAACTAGCTCGTCGTTAAGTTTCTCCAAATTGTAATTCTCTTCAACAAATTTACGGGCGGACTTTGTCATAGACGGCCACTTTTGCGGATTAAGGATAAGCTCTCTGAGCTTCACGGCGATGCCTTCGACATCGCGTTCTTCTGCTACAAACCCTGTCCGTCCATCCTCTACAGCTTCTTCAATCGCCCCGGAGCGGCTTGCGACCACCGGTAGCCCCATCGCCATGGCCTCTTTGACCGTATTATCCGGACCGTTCTGGTCGCCGTCCTTGGCGGTTACACCGCTCGTCAGAAATATGTGCGATTGATTTAATCGTTCTATGACAAATTCCTGATTCTGCGCGCCCTTGAATTCAACCTGTCCGCGTATACCCAGATCCTCAGCCAGTTTTTCCAAAGAGTTTCTTAAAGGCCCGTCCCCGATCACTTCATATTTAATGTCAAATTTTTCCTTAATCAGCCGCGCTACAGCCTTAAGACTGTACTCCACTCCCTTTTTTTCAACCAGCCGTCCGACGGTAATGACCCTGACACACTCGCCGGAACGCAGACTCTTTGGAGAAAACGTAAATCTAGCGCAATCGACACCCGAACGGTAAACAACCGCCTTTTCATTCGGGCTTCCCAGACTGATTAAACGCTGGCGAAAGAACTCACTATTCGATAAAAACAGATCGCCCTCTCTGAACAGATCTTTGTAGACATCATTCCCGTTTTTCTTAACGTAAGAACTGATGTCGTAGCCGCGGAATGAAACAACCCACTTGCCGCCGAAAGACCTTGAACGGCGGATGGGCAGACACTTTAAAGCCGCTTCCCCGAACTGAAAATGAACAATGTCATACGGCTTCCGCCCTTCGAACGGCAGAGCTCTGAGCGCCCACGGCAAATAAAACTCTCTGCTTCCGACGCTGATGCAGGGCGGATAAATCGTCCGCTTGAGCAAATCATACTTTTTAACGAGCGGATGAATAACATTCGCCTCTTTGTCCGAACGGAACAACGGCACAACATCGACATCATGCCCGCGGTCCAGAAGACCGCCGATGATATTTAAAACAAACGTTTCCGAAAATATCGGAAATTTAAAAGGAACGACCGCAACACGCATAATGATCTTCGCTTTACCAGCAACATAATTCCACCGAGATTCCGGAATATACGTATGCCGTCGACAAAGGTTTCAAATAAAACGTACAGTTCACAAATATTCGCACAAAAACCAGCTCAAACCTGATCTCCCGCAGGCCGTCAAGGCAAAAAAGCATAACGAAGATCCGTAGGATCGGCGAGCAAAAGCGCGTTCTTAGAGGGAGAATTTATGTCTTCAATGTCTGGCAAGATTTCACTCATTTTACGCTCAGAAGGAGTTGTAAAACGAGTTAGCGGTGGTGACGAGGGTATTTGTTGCATGATCATACGTCTGATTCAAGCGGGCCTGGTAAGGCGATCCCGGCTGAGCAACAAAAAAAATAATCACGGTAACCACGCAGGTAAACAGCAAAAGATACTCAACTGTACTTTGCCCTTTGCGAGAAAAACGCATGCCTTTCTCCTTTGTTTCAGACACTTAAACTATAGCATAAACCCTGCAAATTGCTATGACTTAAAACAAAAGACCGGTTGATCTAAGACCGGTCTTTTGTATATTTCAACTATACGCCTGAATTATTTCTCCTGGACAGCGGGCTGGCCATTGTCCGTCTTTGCACCCTCATCCTGTATTTTGACACGACCCAATTCTTTTTCCAGCGTATTGATGCGATCTTCACGTGTATTCAGACGCTTCTTCAATTCCGTTATGCGGGTTTCGCTGTCCTTAATCATATTGTAGGACGTCTTAAGCTGACCCTGAATGTCATCAATCTGCTTTTTGAAATCGCGCTCGCGGATTTCATAGGTTTCAAGATTGCTTTTCAATTCTTTGACAGACGGGCCTTTTACGCCGTTCAATTCCGGATCTCCAACAGCGGTATCGATATCACGCAGTTTCTTGAGCAGGGTCTGGTTTTTCTTGATTTCATGATCCAGCGCCTTTTTCTGAGAACCAATCTGATCGTCTTTTTCTTTAACGGTAGCCTTGTAATTATCCACTTGTTTCTTTAATTTCTCCGACTGTTCGAGAATGGACTTTAAGGACTTTTCCTTGCGATCCACTTCCTTTTGCGACTTCTCAAGCGAAGCCTGCTGAAGACGGATGGTAGTTTTAGTCAAGTCCGACTGCTGACGGAATTGCGCCAGTTCATTTTCCAATCTTTCGATATCTTTCTGTGTGAGTTGTTCGCCTTCCTTGCCGAGCACCAATTTTGCCGCCGGAGCTTCTTTGATTTTTAACTTTTCCTGAAGGTCTCCTTTTTCCTTGGTGCGTGAAGCAAGCTCATCCTGCGTAAACTTCAACTCTTTACTCAGCGTGTTTAAACGCTGCTGAAGACCGTAGGCATCATTATCTTTCGGATTCCAATCTTTCTCATCTTTAACTTTCGCCGGCTCGGCTTTAACCGCCGCTTTCGGATCTGATAAGGTCGGCGCCGTCGGTTTCTGGTCCAAACTTAATGCTTGCTGCTTGTTGAGCTTTTCAGTCGCCTTTTGCAGAGTCTCATAGAATTGCTGCACCTGCTTATCTTTGGCAGCCAGCTGATTCTTAAGCTCGACGATCTGAGCGTCCTTCTCGGTAATTTTATCGCGTAAAGCCTTGGACTGCAGTTCATACGCGGCAGACTGCTGGTCCGATTCATTGGTCAATTCGGCAATCTTTTTGGTCAGTTCATTCAGACGCTTGGTGGCCGCATCTTCCCCGCCCTTGGATTTCTTTGAACTTTCAGCCATGGCGGACAATTTCTTGGCGGATTCCTTAAGACTTTTCTCCGACTGACGTCTTTCCTCGTCGGCTTTGGCCAACTTAGATTTCAACTCAGCGACCATGTCTTCGTAACCGCGCACCTTTGAATCCATCGCTTTTTTATCATCAGCGTCTGCGGTAGTACGGAGATTTGCTACCTTTTCGCTTTGCTCAAGCTTGGTTTTAAGATCCTGAATTTCCTTATCTTTTTCTTTTAAGGATTTGAGCGAGGCGATCAGCTGCTCATTGACATCCTTGGCTTCGCCTTTGGATCCGGCTGTTAAATTATTTTCGAGTTCCGCCACGAGCCCACGCAATTCTTCAACTGATTTACTATTGGCTGCTGATGCTTTTGCCGCGGTCTTTTTGACCTCAACAGGCTTTTTAACTTCGACGGGTTTCTCTTGAACGGGCTTCTCGACTTCAACAGACTTCTTCATTTCGACAGTGCGTTTGTTGAGGTCCTGAAGTACGGCATTCTTGGATAGCTGTAATTCCTTGATGATTTTGCTCTGATCCTGAATCACCGCGATCTGGGCGACGAGTTGTTTCTTGAGCGCTGAAATCTGTTCGTCTTTGGTGGCGATCAATGCATCCATGTCGGCGATCTTTTTGTCACGATCATCCACCTTGGTCTGCATGGCTTCCATTTGTGTCGTGTGCTCCAAAACTTCATTCTGAATTTTCTGGAGCTGAGTTTCTTTCAATGTCAGCTGTTCCTTAACAAAATTGAAATCCTGAATCAAATTCTTGTATTCATCCGGCGCGGTGTTGACATCATACGTTGTTTCTTCCGAAGCTTTCACCACTTCGACAGCCTTCTCTTCGGTCATATTCTGCTGGGCCATGGATTTATCGTTTGCCCAGTCAGCTTTCATCTTACGAATCGTGGCATCGAACGCGCGTGACCTGTCGCTTAATTCTTTTTCCTTCTTAGCCAGTTCATCTTGAAGACGCTTGATTTCGGCTTCAGCTTCCTTGGTAGATGCGATCTTCTCGGCAGCGGGAACCTTCTCTTTATTTTTCTCTTCAGATTTTGCTTCCAGCTTTGCTTTGAATTCTTCGACGGAGGATTTCTTTGAGACCGCTTCTTTAACTACGGCTTTTTCTTCTTTCACAACCTTCTCGGCTTTGTCCTGTTTGGAAACTTTATCGGCAGCTTTAACAATAGCCGCTTCCTTATCCTTTGGCGCATCGCCGCCGGCCGTCTTTTCCTTGGCCGTAGAAAGCTTGACGCTCATGACCTTGACCTTTTCAGTCTTGATCTGGTCTTTGAGCTTATCGATATCGGATTGCTGCCTGGCCTTGTCCTGGACCCAAGTTATGTTTAATTTCTGGATCTTGGTCTCATATTCCTCAACTGTCTCTCCGTAATTCTCGTTAGCTTCCTTAAGCGATTTGGATACCGCGCTCAGTTCGCTGTGCAAAAGGGAAAGGTCTTTATTTTTTTCATAAAGCGTGAAAACTTTTTCCACCAGGAAAGAACGTTTCTCGGTCAAATCGTTTTTCCATTCGAGGGCATTGAGGGCGGAGTCAGCCTGCGTCGTCGTGGATTTCTCGTCCTTTAAAGCATCTCCGGCCTTGGAAACTTCCTTCATCTTGAGTGCAATTTCCTGATTGCGAGCCATGTACTGACGGTCGCGCGCTTTGATCTGCTCCTGATAGCTCTTGATGATTTCGCCAGTTTTATCCAGAGTCGGCGTCGATTTTTCATACAGAGAACTGCCTTCGTAACCGAAGAACTTGCGGCGCAATTCCAAGAGTTCATGGTTTCGGCGGGACAGAGTCTGATAAAGGAATATGTTTTCCTGCAGGGTCTTACGGATCGCGAATTCGAGATCGCGATTGCGATGTTCGAAAAGCACAACGTTTTTCTGGATCAAAAGAATGTCAGCAGCGATGTCGCTCGGCTTGCTGCCTTTGACCGATTGCGACTGAGCGATGCTCTGTTCTTTCACCGTCTTCAACAAACGCTGGGCTGAAGAATTCTGCGGTTCGCTCTTGATTATTTTCTCCAAAAGCGTTTTGGCGTCATCATATTCGCCGCGGTCGAAAAGCTTCTGGGCGAAATCCATCAGAAATCCGGTGCTTAAAGGCTTAAAACTCACCGTACTCTGCGCGTGGACGGAAGGAGCCAGAACCATGCTGGTTGAAATTAAGATTGTTAAAACAGTTCTCTGAAGATAGGTGTGTTTGATCATAGTATTGTAAACGTTAATCGTTTTCCGCTTTTATGGTTTCTATTTCTTCCTGAAGGACCTTGATGGTGTCGTTTTTCTCGCCGAGAATCTTCTTAACAAGACGCAACTGTTCCTGAAGTTCTCCCAATTGTCTCTGAAGCATTTGCGCTTCCCTGTTTTTAGCCTCCAGATCCATTTCCTTTTCGTGAACCTTTAGATTGGAACTGGCGATTTCCCGGTGCATGGCTTCATACGCCGGATTGGCTTCAAATGTGTCCGCCATCATGACAGCTTTGGAATGACTCAACTCATCCTGAAGATAATCGATGTTATCCTGCTGTATGCGGATTAATTCTTTCTGTTCCTTGACGATCGCGGCATAGGACGTACTGTCTCCGTCGCGAAGCGCGGTGATCTGTCTCTGGTAATCGGAAATTATGCTTTCCTTGAACTGAAGCTGGGCCTTAAGAGCGCCGATTTCTTTCTCCAATTTATTATTTAATGCCTTTATCTCTTCGCAATCTCTGGAAAGACCCGGTAGATATCCGGTGGGAGGTTCCACAACGGAAAGAACCTCAAACGTCGGCTCTTGATCTTCATGGATCATTATAATAGAAGAAGGCTGAATTGGCTCGGATTCTCCTTGGGACAGCTCCGGGCTTACAAAATCCGTCAACGGCTTGGAATAAGCGAAAACCGGAGTAGAGCGGTTATCAAATTTCATTTTCGGCGCGGAAACCGTTTCATCTTGTACTTCCTCAACATAGAGGCTGTCTTTACGATCCAACGGCGAATATTCTTTAAGAGGGTGAACGGTAGCGGGGGGAACTTCAATATTGATATCGCTGATTTTGGCGGCAAGAGCTTTGGCTTCAGCTTCGGAACAGCCTGTGACTGTGATGACCATCTTGGGATATCTTTTTTGGATCTTGGCTATGAAATCCTGGGCGCCGTCATGATGGCAATCCAGAACTAAAATCTTTTGAAAGACAGAGGCGGCTTCTATGGGATCCAAACCGCGGTAATAGACCTCTCTGCCGTACTGGAACAATAACCGGACTAGGGAATCTTTAAATGTGACTTCCGGATGATAAATCTGGGCTGAGGCAGGGCGCCCGATCCAGGCAGTCAAAACTAAAATAAAACAAATGACGGTACGTTTAATCTGACGAGACATACTGTTTTTCTACACTTATTTGCAATATTAATAGTTAATTTAGACTAAAGTAACGGTAAAGTATAACCTGCAAGGTGGGTGATGTCAAGGAACACATAATAACTGCAATATATTACATAAAATACTATTTTACCCCATGATACGGGGCTTTTGCCCGTCAGAAAACACAAAATATAGAGAAATTTCCCCAAGATTAATTGTTTTAATATTTTTTCTTTTATGTTATAAATACAACCTATGGAATCAGCAACCCCCATGCTGAAGCAGTATCAGCACATCAAAAAGAACTACCTGGATTGCATCCTCTTTTTCCGTTTGGGCGACTTTTATGAGATGTTTTTTGAAGACGCCAAGGTCGCCTCGTCCATTCTCGAGCTTGTCCTGACATCCCGGGGGAGCGATGCCACCAATCGCATTCCGATGTGCGGCGTTCCGTTTCATTCCGCTGAAAACTATATCGCAAAACTCATTAAAGCTGGGCAAAAAGTTGCTATCTGCGAACAGGTTGAGGACGTTTCACAGGCCAAGGGAATTGTAAAGCGCGATGTCATCCGCGTCGTCACAGCCGGAACCTTTTTTGACGATGCCACCGATTCCCGCTACCTGCTTTCCTTAAGCCCCAACGGTAAAACCATGGGCGTCGCTTTTACCGACGTTACCAAAGGCTCCATCCAGACCAATCAGTATGACAATCCGCACCAGATTATCGAACTTGTCAGCAAGCTTCCCTTCTACGAATGCATTTTCCCGGAAGGGGCCAAAGACAAGATCAAAGAATTCCTCAACCATCCTCTTTTGAAAACCAAAGGAATGACTCTGTCCGCCTTTGGCGACTGGTCGTTCAATACCGAGATGGCCCGCAAGAACCTGTGTGACCATTTTCAAACCCATTCGCTTAAAGGTTTCGGGATCGAAGAACTTCCCCAGGCCCAGTCGAGCTGCGGGGCGCTCCTCGAATATTTGAAGCAGATGAACAAACAGCCGCTCAGGCATGTGGACCGCATTACGCTTTATGCCGATAATGATTACGTCTTTATTTCACCGGCCGCCCATTACGGACTTGAGATGGAAACTCTTCTGCAGACACTGGACAAAACATTGACACCGATGGGACGCCGGCAATTCCGCTTCTGGCTCTATCACCCGCTGAAAAGTCCGCCAGCCGTCCGTCAGCGTCAGAACGCAGTAAAGCTTCTCAAAAATAATAACGCTGTTGCGGAATCGTTGGGCAAAAGTCTATTGCGCAATATTCCCGATCTGGAAAAAAGCATCTCGCGGTTGAGCTGCGGCTTTGCGGCTCCCAAAGATATTCTGGCCATTCGCAACTGCCTGCTACGCGGACCGGAAATCCAGAATGAACTGCGCGGGCTCGATGAGGCCATACCGCTTTTGACCGTTGACGATTTACCGGAACTTCGCAAATCTCTCGAGGAATCCATCAATCCCGACATGCCGCTGGCCAAACCCGAGGGAAAAATCATCCGCCCGGGATTTAACAAAGATCTCGATGACCTTCGTTCCATTCAGGACAACGGCCGCGAATGGCTCAAGAATTATCAGGCGCAGGAAATCAAGAAGACCGGGATCAATTCCCTCAAGGTCGGCTACAACAATGTCTTCGGTTACTATATCGAAATCACCAAGGCCAACCAGAAAAACGCGCCGGCCGAATACATCCGAAAGCAGACGCTCGTCAACGGCGAACGCTATATCACGCCGGAATTAAAAGAATATGAAGAGAAATACCTGACAGCGCAGGAAAAAATTCTTGCGATCGAAAACAGACTGATCAAAGAAATCCAGCAGGCCATTCTGGATGAAACGTCCGCCCTTCACACCTTTGCCGATCAGATAGCAACCGTCGACTGTATCCACGCCTTAAGCACCTTGGCGGGACAGCAGGGTTACATTCTTCCGGATGTGAATGATTCGACCATACTGGATATTAAAGAAGGCCGTCATCCCGTCGTGGAATTAACGACAACCGAAACCTTCATTCCCAACGACACTTACCTGGACTGCGAGGAAAGCCACCTGGTGATTCTCACCGGCCCCAACATGGCCGGTAAATCGACCTATATCCGGCAGACCGCTATCCTGGTCATCATGGCTCAGACGGGAAGTTTTATCCCCGCCAAAAGCGCGTCCGTCGGCGCGGTCGATAAAATATTCACCCGCATCGGCGCGCACGACGAAATCGCTAAAGGCCAAAGCACCTTCATGGTGGAAATGACGGAAGCGGCCGACATCCTCAACAATATGACACCGCGCTCACTCATCATTCTCGACGAAATCGGACGCGGCACGTCCACCTACGACGGTTTAAGCCTCGCCTGGGCGCTGGCCGAACACTTACAGTCCAAGAAAGCCCGCACCCTTTTTGCCACCCATTTTCATGAACTGACAAGCTTAAGCAGTCAATTATCCGGGGTCAAAAATTACAACGTCGCCGTCAAGGAATGGGAAGACAAGATCATCTTTATGCATAAGATCGTACCGGGATCGACGGATGACAGCTACGGCATTTATGTCGCCAAACTTGCCGGCATACCGGAATCGGTCATTAAACGTTCTAAAAAGATTTTAAGCGAACTCGAGACCGGCTCGCGCGCGGTCATGCGGTCGAAGAAGGACCAGGATCAATTCAATCTTTTTTCGCCTTCTTCGGACGCGACCATGGAAGCTGTTAAAAAAGCGCTTGAATCCGTCGATGTCAACACAATGACGCCGGTGGAGGCGTTGAATAAGCTGAATGAATTGAAACGAAAAATGAAATCGTAGGGGCAGTTACTAACCGCCCGTAATTCTGGGCGATCAATGATCGCCCCTACAATATTTATTATCCCGCTAAATATGCCTAAAGTTCAAGTCTTACCCTCAGATGTCATCGCAAAGATCGCCGCGGGCGAGGTTATTGAACGCCCCGCCTCCGTCATCAAAGAATGCGTTGAGAATTCGATCGATGCCGGGGCCACGTCCATCGAAGTCCATTTGAAAGACGCCGGCAAACAGCTCATCCATATCAAAGACAACGGATCGGGCATCACCCACGAAGATTTAAGTAATCTGTTCCAGCGTCACGCGACCAGCAAGATCACTGCGATCGATGATCTGGAACGTCTTCATTCGCTCGGGTTCCGCGGCGAGGCGCTCTTTAGCATCGGCTCAATCTCCGACGTAACACTGACAAGCCAGTCGAGCAACGATCCTCTGGGATGGGAACTGCACATCCGCGGCGGCGAGCGCATTCATCTTCAGCCGGCGGCAACATCAGGGCACGGCACGGACATCAAGATTTCCGAACTGTTCTTTAATATGCCTGCCCGTAAAAAGTTTCTTAAATCCAATACAACCGAACTCAACCAGGTTGTCGAAGCGTTTCTTCCTTATACCCTTTTGCATCCGGTCGTGGATTTCAAACTCACGCACGCGGGTCGCTCAGTCATCGACGTCAAACCCGTCAATTCACTGAAAGAACGCATCGCGCGGTCGCTTAATCTGGACGTTAAACAGCTTATCGAGGTCGACCAGCAATTTAAAGAAGACGGGATTCATCTGCGCATGATCTTGGGGAACATCAACGTCCAGCGCACGCGCCGCGATCTGCAGTACTTCTTCGTCAACGGACGTCCGATCCAGCACCGCAACCTGGGCTTTCACGTCAACGATATTTACAAACTGATTCTTCCGCCGGGGAATTACGGATGCTTCGTCATTTTCATCGAAGTCGATCCGGGGATGATCGACGTTAACATCCATCCGAGCAAACGCGAGGTCAAGATCAGCAATGAAGGCCGATTGGTGTCACTGATGCGTCACACCATCGAACACGCGCTGATGACGGCCGGTGATGTCCGCAGTATCGGCGCTCATCAGCTTTCAACCAACGACAACCCTTCAATTCAAAATCCGGAAGCTCCAAGTCTTGACTACACGCAGGGAATTCCAGCCGAGTCTCTGATTTTCGGCCCTGGGAAAACCCAGAGCTCATTCAATCCGGCAGGATTCTTTGCCCAGACGTCTTCTCCGGGAATGCATAACCTCAAAGACACAACCGAAGCTCTCGTGAGCGAAGCCCAGGAACATCTTTTCCAGAAACCGAACGAAACACTGCGCGACAAATACGGACGCGCGCGCTACATCGGTAGTTTTATGAACAAATATTTATTGTGGGAAGTGGATGATTCACTTCTGCTCGTCGACCAGCATGCCGCCCAGGAGCGGATCATGTTTGAAAAGTTCAAGACACAAATCGACGAGGGCAAAGTTGAAGTACAGAATCTTCTGACGCCCATTCTGCTCAAATTGACGCCTCAGGAAAAGATTGCATGGGAAGAAGCGCAGGAAACTTTGAAAGAAGCCGGCATCGATACCAACGCTTTTGATGAAGACACAATCGCGCTGCAGACCATCCCGACGCTGGTTAAAAAACCCGAAGCACTGGTACGCACGCTTTTAGCCGGCGACAAATCCGACCGCTGCGATCATCTGACCATCGCCCGGCGGGCCTGCAAGGCATCCATCGTCACCGGCGATAAACTTTCCCCGGAACAAACCAACCATCAGCGCCGGCAGCTTTTAGAATGCCGCGATCCGTTCATCTGTCCTCACGGCCGCCCCACGGTCATTGAAATCAAAGACAGCTTCCTTGAACGGCAATTTCTGCGTTCCTGATATTCATTATAGGGGCGACATCGGTCCAGCCGTGACTATCATGACTTCCTCAAGGAAATTATACGCTACAAATTCCGGCAGGCCTTGAAGGTGTGAGAACCGGTTTCCGTTGATGCCTCTCGACCTGAACCAGTCGATCAGCCGGTAGATCTGCCGACGGGTGATGCGTCTGCGCTCAAACTTCTGGCGCTTGATGTCTTTCTGAATAACAACGCTGGTTGCCTGGGTAAAGTAGACGGGCTTGATCCTGTGTTCAGAAGACCACATTCCCAGACGTATAGAGCCAGAAATAAAACCTGCCGACGGGAACAATCTATAATTGTACCAAGGATAATACGGCCAGAAACCCGGTTCCTTCTCCGGCCACACATAGCCTCCTATCAATCCCAACGTGACAGGCCTCAGGACTTGAGGAGCAATCGGCTGAGGCAGCTTGAATACGGAACCGATTTTGACCTCAATAGACCTGACCGGAAGAATTTCATTGGGCAAAATTCCCGTTCTACTTCCTGCAGACACAGCCGGAATAAGAGATTCGGTGACAACAGGATTATCTATAGGCCTCCAACTAGGATTCTGTCCCGGCGTAGGAACAAACATTCTCGCGGTGTAACGCCATCGGTCTTGATCGGCACGCACAAAGTTTCTTAAGACGATCACCGGATAAACTCCCCGTTTGAATCTCACATGGGTTAACAGCATCCACACGTTTCTGTTGCTCCACCCGACGGGTGAAGTCACAACATCCAACTCCGTATCCGTTAATGATGCCGTCTCGTATTTCCGGGTAAACATACCAGTTCTGGAGTAGACCACAGGCATCACACCCGGGACCCAGCGATTGTTGAAAGTCTCGCTGGGCTGAGACACAGGACTTGAAACGTCTCCGGAATTTTTATCATGCCTCGGCTGGATCAAAAGAAGCGACATGTGCGGCTTGCCGTGCTCTTTAAGTTTCGTCACTTCTTTACGCATACCGGGGAACATATGACGGGCAAACGCATACATGAGCGGCCCGTTGAGCCAGTGAACAATGGAGCCGTCGTACGTTAAAGCGGCATACTTGCGGGGCTGGTCGCGGTATTCCGCCGGATCATTCACGATAATGTCGACGATCTCAAGCGTTCCCTCCGGTTCAAGTATTTCGAGAATTCGAAGCGTGCTTTCGATCGCGAGTACCGGCACTGTGAATTCAATATCACCCTCAAACGAGCGCATTTCATTCTCAAGAATGGCGCCGGAATCGGGGATTGAGCTGACGACAGGTTCGCGGCTCATGTCTTCGATCGACACAAGCTCTTCTTCCATCTTGATGTTCTGCCAGAAGGCCTGCCACAGACCGAAGAAGCGGACTGCTCGTCCCTGCATTTCAAATAATTTGCGATATCCGCTCAAGAACGTATCGACGTCATTGTCTCTATAAAGCTGTGCTTCAATATCGGCTTTGAGCTGATCATAATTGACGTCGAATTCCTGGGCGATTTTCTTGAGACGGTTATGATCCATCTGTAGTGACGTTTCGACACGGTAATATTGTCCGCCGAGACGGACATAACGATCGGCAAAGAGATTGTCATACACATTAGTCGAATGAACGCGCAGGATGCCCTGCGGATAAACGCGTCGAACTTCCGCGGCCGGATTGTTGGTCGAAAGCGTCAGATATTCCACCTGTTCGCCGTGCCAGGAAGCGCCCATTTCATTTCTCGCCCGCGCGATGACCTGAGGTGAATAATCGGCTAGAACATAGACGAGGCGCTTCTTCACATCCTCTTCCGTAAGTTCACCGTCTTCGCGGGCGAGTTCAATAAGCGCTTCGATAAATATCTTCACGAATTTAGCGCCGGCCGTGCCGATCTCGACGAAATAATACTTTTTTGCCGGATCTTTGCGGATAGCTGTCTTTAATTGAGCCAGGAACGTCTTGGCCGGAAGATCGCGGACGAACTTGGGATCTGACGCCGGCGATCCGGAAATTGAGGCATCGAAATCCTCCCCCTTAAATTCCTGATGACCCATCAGATTGCGCCAGAAGGCAAAGTTAAATGCCCACAAAATACGGCTTTGCGCGATCGGTCTTGTTCGCTCGACGGAAACAACATCGGGATGATTGATTTCATCAGCCTGAAACTGAAGCAGCGCGTCTTCGATCACCCGATCAAGCTTCGCCTGCGTCATATCTCTGAACTGTCTAAGATCAATGACCACATCCGACCGTCCTGTAAATGTCCGCTGACCTTCATGATCTTTCATGATGCGGCGCACGGCCACCGCCGGCTGGAACGTGTTCGTCATTAATGTGTGAATGAAATAGAGGCGTTTGAGTTTGGCGCCCAGAAGTTGGCCGCTGATTGTGTTCCGGTCGATCAGATAAGAAACAGCCGACAACGCGCGGTAAAGTGTCTCGGCATTGTCCTGGGCCTGGTAAGAATTCTGACCGTACTCGACGGCGATTCCGCCCAGACGAACGCTTACTTCCGCCGCCAGACGCTTGATGTCACTGCGGAAAAATTCAGCCGCACCGGACAATTCGTTCCAATCAGCTC
>JAGNTT010000158.1 GCA_017987425.1 Candidatus Omnitrophota bacterium | reverse complement strand
ATCTTTAACAGCGCCGCACTGCCGGCATTCGAATTTCTTTTTAACGGAAGAATATGCAAGGTTGGACGAACACCGTTCACAACGCATCACATGCCCGCAGAACAGACAGCGCGTGAACGTGCTGTGTCCCCGGCGGTTGATGACAAGCATAACTTTGCCTCCGCTTCCCAATATTCTTTCCAGACTGTTGCGAAGCGGAAACGAAATCATCATCGGCCCTTTGGACGCAAAATTTGTCATATCGATCATCTGCCGTCTCGGGCCTTTTTCTCCATCCACATTGATCACTGAAATCTTTTCCGCATCCAGCGCATGAACCAATTCCACCGACGGCGAAAAACTGACAAATACGGCATCGCAGCATTCGATCCGGGAGCGCATCAGCACAACTTCACGCGTCTGATAATAGGGACTCTGTTCTTCCGTAAACGAATGATTGTCTTCATCGTACATCACGATCAATCCCAAAGAAGCGACCGGAGCAAACACGGCGGTGCGAAGACCGATAATCACCCGCGCCGCCCCTTCTTTTAAAGCCTTCCAGCTTTCAAATTCCTCTTTGGGCGTGCGCTCATTGCTGTGAACGATAACATCCTTTGGAAGCACACCTTTTAATTTCTCTATCACATAGGGAATCTGCGCGGTATCGGCAACTAGAATAATGATTCCAGCCCCCTCGGCCAGCGCGTCCTTAAAACGCTTGTTGATCTCGGGCCAATGCGCTTCTGTCGAGGATGAACGGATCATTAAGCGTTCGCCCTTCTTACGTAAGATTGAATCCGCTATAGACTGAATTTTAGAGCTGCGCGGCAGACGGAGATTGCGCGGCAGCATAAGGTCGACCGCCTCTCCCCAGGAGCACCCGTAACGCACACTCACCGCCTGCGCCAGTTGAAGCGCCTCTTCATCGAGCAAAGGCATCTCATCCAGAACAGCCGTAATCGGTTTGACGGACTTGATCGAACTCTCGGCTTTCAATCCCACCACGACGCCGAGGCGTTTGACGTGGGCAAAAGAAACCGCGACCCGCTGGCCTCTTGCCAGACAGCCGCGCCATTCTTCCGGAATTGAATAATCGAACGGCCCTTCCACCGGAAGTCCGACGACAATTTCTGCAATTGAATGATTCGTGCTCATAAATAAGAAATCCGAAGACCAAGTCTCGAACAATCATTATTCATCCGACCAAACCGTCCGGTTCAAATCATTTGAATATTGAAATTGTTTAGACACTCGATATTCGGAAAATATTTTCTAAAGACATCTACGTTCTTAAGCCAAATCTTTGGAATCGACACTGATCTTTTTATCGGAATTGCCCAAAAGATATTCGGGTATGGGACGCCGGCCCGGAAAGCCCTCTTCGACGCTGTGATACCACCGCACATCAGGCTCATCACTGTGCCAGCACAAGAAAACTTCTTCGCCCTCAATCATCGCCGGAAAATCCACCAGCCCCTTTTCAAAATTCCAATCTTTGTAAAAACACCCGAGGCTTTCCAGCTCTTCGATCAGGTTGTTCACTTGATTAAAAGCCTTTTCATAGGCCGGTTTCTTAGACGGGTCATTACCGTACAAATTGAGCGCCTTGATCTCGGCGGCTTTGGCAAAAATATCGCCGACAATCTGCTTGACGAGAGGCAGACGTTTATTGGCTTCTTCAGGGGTAAAGTATTTTGAAAACATAGTTCGTTGCTCGGGGATCGTTGTTCGTTGCTCGCCGCCCGTTACAAACAACGAGCAACGACGCACGAACAACATTGATTACTTGTTTCTCACGATCCTTATAATATCATCGACTGCCCATGGTTTCCCAAAATTCTTTGACCGTTCCCGCTGGTCCGCAAGTTCGGCGGAAGTTGACTGCAAACGGCCGACAGCCTCCCCGATCTTCGGGAGGGCCATCTGCCCGAGCCCGACGTTAGATTGCGTCAGCACTTTAACATTGTTGGTCTCCTGTCCGGGAATGGCGCTGAAAAATACAAGCACGAGTCCTTTCACCAGCGCTTCCGCGATCGAAAGTCCGCCCGGCTTCGTGACCATAATGTCGGAAGCCGCCATCAGTTCGTCCATATTGTTCACAAGCCCGCAGACCTTGACGTGCGGCAAAGCGCGTTTGGACAAGCGTTCAAACAGAGCTTTGTTATGCCCGCAGACAACGATCAATTGATGGTCTTTAAGAATATCGATCAGCTCTTCGATGGGACCGAAACCGAAAGAACCGGTCGCGACCAAGGTAGTCACCGCCGTTTCATTGATACCCAGCTGACGGCGTAATTCCTTTACATCCCATTCTTTCTGAAATTTGGGGTCCGTCGGGATTCCGGTCACAAATGCACGTTCTTTGGGAACGCCCAGTGAAATCAATTTATCGCGCGTATAGTCAGATGCGCCCGTGTAAAAATCAATGCCTTCGTTGACCCAGATACGGTGGACGTCGAAATCCGTAACGACACAGATGATTTTCGATTTGATCTGGCCGGTACGCTTCAAATAACCGCTCACCTCCGCCGACAAAAACTGCGTGCAGATGACCCAGTCGTATTGTTCTTTCTTAAGAAGCTGATGCAGCGGCTGGGTGTTAACCGCGTTATAAATCCGGCGGATAAAACGGATCAGCCCCTGCAGTGCCGGGATGTCCATGCAGCCGAAGACAAACGCCCACAGCCAGGACAGATGGGTTACGACAAACGTATAAAAATTCGGATAGGAATATTTAAACAGCGGATTGGAATAATCGAGGGCGTCAACGAGGGTGGCTTCAAAAGGCGTTTTGGCCTTAATCCCGTTGTAGATAGCTTCAGCAGCCTTTTTATGTCCGGCGCCGGCCGTTGCGTGAATGATTAGAATTTTCATGTTCAATGACTTCGACCGCTTTTTTAAGATTCTTTACGATGAAGTCGGGCTTCACTTCCCATTTACGCATGTAACGGCGGTCTTCCCGGCCGGAAAGCACGAAAATCGTCCGGCAGCCGGCATTATATCCGGTACGGATGTCGGCCTCGGTATCTCCGACGAAGAAAGTCTTCTTGGCCGAACGGATGCTGCCCTTGACCAGTGAAAAAGCGCGCTTGAGGTTGCCGATCTGCGGCTTCCGGCAGTCGCAACCCGCATCCGACCGGTGCGTGCAGTAGAAACTCCGTTTGATTTTGCCACCGGCCTTTGTCACATATTTGAGCATATGATTATTAATGCTCTCAAGTTTGGCTTTGGAAAAGACACCCTTGCCCACGCCGGCCTGATTGGAAATGATAAAGATTTTATAATCCTGATCCGTGAGCTTCTTGATAGCTTCGATGGAACCCGGAATGAAATGGAATTCTTTGATCTTGGTTACATACTTCCCGTTACCCGGGAATTCATTGATGACGCCGTCGCGGTCAAGGAATATTACTTTCATGTACGCTACCTTTACGCAAGAGTGGTCAGTGATCGGTGCTCAGTGGTCAAAAAAACTGACCCCTGATCCCTGACCGCTGATCACTGCTTAATTCCCTTCTTAATTTCCCAATACTTCGCGTAGCTGATGATCTGATACAGCGACGCGTAAAATGCCACCATGAAACCGATGAACCCGTCCTTGTAACCGGCTTTGCCTATAAAGGAACGGAAAAATCTGTCGACCGTGCGCCAGATGGCTTTGCCCAGGCTCATTGTTCGCCCGGTCTCAACCCACTTCTCTGCTTCCAGCGATGTCTGTCTGTTCAGACTTTGGAGAAAATGTTCGAAGTCAGGATATCCCTTATGAATGATGTCGGTCGTTAAATGCCCGCATTTTCCGTCGAGATAAACGCGCGGATGAACCTTCACTTCTTCATATTTGAATTTGCTTTTCTGAAACAGGCGAAGTTTGCCGGCAGGATACCAGCCCGCGTGCTTGACCCAGTATTTTCCGATGTAGTTGCGCAACGGAATGGAATAGGCCTGAAATTGCGGATCGGGCAGTTTTTGAATGATCTCATCGCGCAGCTCAGGGCTTACGATCTCATCGGCATCCAGACTTAAGACCCACTCGTTTTTGGCCTGGCCGTATGACCAGTTGCGGTGGATGCCTTCGTTTTCCATGCGGCGGTGATAGATAGTGCTGGCAAATTTTTCAGCAAGGGGAACGGTCTTGTCGGAACTCTGGTCATCGACCACGACGATTTCACTGGCCCAGCCATAAACGCTGTTGAGGCAGTCTTCAATATTGCGCTCTTCGTTCTTGGTGATGACAACAACCGAAACAGGGACTTTGGCCATTAAACAAGCTCCTTAAGTGCTTTGCAGACCGCGTCGATCTGCTCATTTGTAATGTGCGGGAACATCGGCAGGGAGAGAACTTCATCCGCGAGCGCTTCAGCGACGGGAAAATCCCCTCTTTTGCCATTTAATTCCTTATAAGCTTCCTGCAGATGCAGCGGGATCGGATAATGAATGAGAGAACTCACACCCTTGGCTTTGAGCGCATCCATGATCTGCTCGCGCTTGGCCTTGTTGACTCTCACGGCGTACGTTTGATAAACGTGCGTGCGGTCGTCTTTAAGTACGGGGGTAACAACTCCGCTCAATCCTTTAAGGGATTGATTGTAATACGCGGCTTTCTCGGCGCGCATGGCGTTCCAGCGGTCGAGATGCTTGAGTTTGGCCGCCAGCACTACGGCCTGCAC
>JAGNTT010000157.1 GCA_017987425.1 Candidatus Omnitrophota bacterium | reverse complement strand
GCCGAACATCTCGATAATTTCCGCAAAGAATTACAGCCGACCAAAGGTTTATCCTCTTATCCTCACCCGTGGCTGATGCCCGACTTCTGGCAGTTCCCGACAGTATCCATGGGACTCGCTCCCATCATGGGCATTTATCAGGCCCGCTTTAACCGATACCTCGAAGACCGCGGTCTCAAACCCGTTAATGACAACAAAGTCTGGGTCTACATGGGCGACGGTGAATCCGACGAACCGGAATCATTGGGCGCGCTGACTATGGCGTCCCGCGAAAAACTGGACAACCTCATTTTCGTCATCAACTGCAACCTTCAGCGTCTAGACGGTCCTGTACGCGGCAACGGCAAGATCATCCAGGAACTGGAAGGCCTCTTCCGCGGTGCCGGCTGGAATGTCATTAAAGTTGTTTGGGGCACAGATTGGGATCCTATTCTGGAAAAAGATACGGAAGGCCTTCTGGCCCGGCGTATGGGCGAAGTCGTTGACGGGCAGTATCAAAAATACACCGTCTCTTCCGGCGAATATGTACGCAATCACTTTTTCGGGACCGACCCGAAATTGATGGATATGGCCAAACATCTGACCGACGACCAGATTCAGTCCATGCGACGCGGCGGTCACGATCCGGAAAAAGTTTACGCCGCCTACAAAGCAGCGACCGAGTACAAAGGCGCTCCGACGGTCATTCTGGCCAAGACCATCAAGGGTTACGGTTTGGGCGAAGCCGGCGAAGGCAAAAACATCACCCATCAGCAGAAAAAATTAAACGAACAGGAACTCAAGGAATTCCGCACACGGTTCGGCATTCCCCTTTCCGACGAGGAAGTTGTCAAGGCCCCCTTCTACAAACCCGCCGAAGATTCCCCGGAAATGAAATATCTGCACGAATGCCGCAAAAAGTTAAACGGCTACCTGCCTACCCGCCGAACCACAAGCGATGCATTGACAACACCGCCGGAAGAGCTGTTTGAAGAATTTTATAAAGGAACCGAAGGCCGTGCCGTTTCAACAACAATGGCTTATGTCCGTGTTCTGGCGAAATTATTGCGCGATGAAGCGGTGGGCAAACTGATCGTCCCCATCATTCCCGACGAAGCGCGCACATTCGGTATGGACGGTTTGTTCCGTCAGTGCGGTATCTATTCTCACGTCGGACAGCTTTATGAACCTGTCGATGCCGACAGCCTCATGTATTACAAAGAAGCGAAAGACGGACAGATCCTCGAAGAAGGCATCAATGAGGCGGGCGCGATCTCTTCATTCATCGCCGCCGGTACCGCATATGCCACGCACAACATCAACACGATTCCCTTTTATACGTATTATTCGATGTTCGGACCGCAGCGCGTCGGGGATCTTATCTGGGCCGCCGCCGACTTACGCTGCAAAGGTTTTCTCGTCGGGGCAACATCCGGACGCACCACCTTGAACGGTGAAGGGCTTCAGCACCAGGACGGACACAGCCATGTTCTTTTGTCCAGCGTGCCGAACGTCATCACCTACGACCCGGCCTTTGCTTATGAAATCGCTGTCATTATCCGCGACGGTATTTACCGCATGTATGAGAAACAGGAAAGTATCTTCTATTACCTGTCCATCGGTAACGAAAACTACGCGATGCCGCAGATGCCTGAAGGCGTCAAGGAAGGCATCCTCAAAGGTCTGTACCGCTTCCAGAAATCAAGCCTGGCCTCATCCACCGCCACCGCCCATCTTTTCGGCAGCGGCGCGATCATGAACCAGGTCATTGAAGCGCAGAAAATTCTCGAAGAAAAATACAATATCGCGACCAGCGTCTGGAGCATCACCAGCTACAACGAATTGCGCCGCGAGGCCCTCCATGTTGAACGCGAAAACTTATTAAACCCGAACAACGCCCCTCGTGTTCCCTATGTTACACAGTGCCTGAAAGATGAAAAAGGCGTATTCATCGCAGCCTCGGATTACATGAAGGTCATGCCGGATTCAATCCGTCAGTGGATCCCGGGTCCGTTCACGGCGCTCGGCACCGACGGGTTCGGACGCAGCGAATCCCGTAAGGCGCTTCGCGATTTCTTTGAAGTCGACGCGCGGCACATTGTGTGGGCCACGTTAGTGTCGCTCACTAAAAACAAACAGATCTCATCCAATGTGCTTGAATCGGCCCAGAAAGATTTAAAGATCAATCCAAAGAAACTTAACCCAATGATCAGCTAATTTAATATCAGATTCCCCAGTCCCCAGAGACCCGGGGTCCCAGAAAACATGGGACGACGGGGCACTGGGACACTGGGACACTCTTAAAGGACAATCAACCCCATGGAAATCAAACTTCCCGAGCTCGGCGAAAATATCGCCCAAGGAACGATCAGCAAAATACTGGTCAAAGTCGGCGACAATGTTAAAAAAGGCCAGAACATTCTGGAACTGGAAACCGACAAGGCCGTTTTGGAAGTCCCGTCCCCCGACGAAGGATCCGTCTCGCAGATTTTAGTCAAAGCCGGACAGGCTGTTAAAGTCGGACAGGCAATATTTGTGTTCGCTGGAAAAGCGGGCGCGTCTGCTCCTTCATCACCCGCGCCTGAAGCCAAGGCCGCTGCCGCTCCGGCGCCGCAAGCGCAGCCGGCTGCGAAACCGGCCGCATCATCCGCAGCTCCCGCATCCGCACCGTCGGGCGCTGTCGTCGAGATGAAGCTTCCGGGCCTCGGTGAAAACATCGCCCAGGGAACGGTCACCAAAATCCTCGTCAAAAAAGGCGACGCGATTAAAAAAGGCCAGAACATCGTCGAGCTTGAAACCGATAAGGCCGTCCTGGAAGTTCCGTCTTCCATGGATGGTGTCATTGAAGATATTTTGATCAAAACCGGACAGGTCGTTAAAGTCGGAGCACCCGCGTTTAAAATTAAAGGCGGAAGCGCTGCCCCACAAGGCGCCAGTGCACCCGCACCTCAACCGGCATCCGCGCCGTCGGCGGTCAAATCGGAAACAAAAGCCGCTGCCGTCAGCGCTCCGGCACCGTCCCAAAAAATGGTTGCCGAACCCGCCAAAAACGTAGCGGCTGCGCCTTCGGTACGCCGTTTTGCCCGCGAGATCGGCCTGGATATTGCCGTCGTCGCTGGAAGCGGTCCGGGCGGACGCATCTCCGTCGAAGACGTGAAAGAACACGCCAAAAGGATTTTGATATCCGGCGGCACTGCCGCGGGCGGCGGATCAGCCCCCGCCTCCTTGCCTCTTCCGGATTTCTCAAAATGGGGAACGACCGAACGTCAGCCCATGAACAATGTCCGCAAGAAAACCGCGGAACATTTAACGCATGCCTGGCAGTCCATCCCTCATGTCACCCAGTTCGACAAGGCGGACATCACCGAACTTGAAAAACTGCGCAAACGCCTTTCCACCAAAGAAAGCAAGATGTCGATCACGCCGTTCATCATCAAGGTGGTGGCGGCCGCTCTTAAAAATTTTCCGCAGTTCAACGCCTCGGTCGACATGGCGACCAATGAAGTTGTTTACAAGAAATATGTCAACATCGGCGTGGCTGTGGATACCGACCGCGGACTTCTGGTCCCCGTTCTTAAGAACGTCGACCAGATGTCGATCAAGCAGATTTCCAATGAACTGACCGCGATCGCGGAAAAAGCCCGCAACCGCAAAACGACACTTGATGAAATGCAGGGCGGTTCCTTTACAATTTCGAACTTAGGCGGCATCGGCGGCGCGTTCTTTACGCCGATCGTCAACTGGCCGGAAGTCGCGATCTTAGGCGTTTCCCGCGGGGCCATGGAACCGGTCTACACCGAAAGTCAATTCGTTCCTCGCCTGATGCTTCCCGTGTCTCTATCATACGACCACCGCTTGATAGACGGCGCCGACGGCGCCAGATTCATCCGCTGGGTGTGCGATGCGATTCAGCAGCCGTTTTTGTTGGACCTGGAGAAATAACGTGGGACGTGAGACGTTGGACGTAAGACGAAAAATATAAAAAGTAAACTAACTTAAGTTTCCCCCAGCTTAAGCCCTGGAGGAAACTAATGCAAAACACAGCAAGAAGTGTTCGTGAATTAAATGTATACCGGTTGGCTTTTGCCAGTGCCATGGAAATCTTTCAGATTTCCAAAATTTTCCCAAAAGAAGAACGATTCTCATTAACAGATCAAATTCGAAGATCGTCACGTTCAGTATGTAGTAATCTGGCAGAAGCATGGCGCAAACGAAAGTACTTGGCAGTATTTATACATAAACTAAGCGATTGTAGTCAGGAAGCAGCAGAAACACAAACCTGGCTTGAATTTTCACTTAATTGCCAGTATATCAATCAAGAAACTTTTAATCATTTAGATGAACAATATGAGCATATTTTTGCAATGCTCTCAACAATGGAGCGAAAAGCAGAATTGTTTTGCAAACCATAATGTCTTTTCGTCCCACATCCCACGTCTTACGTCCAACATTACTTAAGGAATTGCTATGAATACTCCTATTAAACTAGTCGTCATCGGCTCCGGCCCCGGCGGATACACAGCCGCTTTTCTCGCCGCGGATATGGGCATGCAGGTAACCCTGATCGATAAGGAAAAGAATCCGGGCGGCGTGTGCGTTTACCGCGGATGCATCCCGTCGAAGGCCCTCCTTCATGCCGCGAAAGTGCTCAACGAATCCCATGAAGTTGAAAACAT
>JAGNTT010000156.1 GCA_017987425.1 Candidatus Omnitrophota bacterium | reverse complement strand
CAGATCCAGTTTTCCATGAACCACCGTAATCTTAGCGATGCGCAGCTGACGCTTTACAAAGTCGATCTTGCCAAGGAATTGAATCTCACGGGACTTTCGGCCGATTATTCGCAAGGGTTCAATAACTATCCGGATTTGTTACGAAAATTGGTGGATACCGGCCGATATGAAGGACTTCCTGTCGAGGTGTCCTGGGGTGTGAAATTTAAAGAAGAAGGCAAACACATTTTATACAGCGAAACCAAAGGTCTCGCGGAATGGCGTCAGGGTGAAAATGAAAAAGACATCGATCTTAAAAAAGGAACCCTTGCCGCCGGTGCGTATTTATTAGTCACCTCTGCTGCCGGAAAAATTCAGGGATATGATCTGGTGCTGGTTAGCGATCTCGCGCTGGTGAGCAAGGTCACCAAGACCACGGCTCTGTTTTTTGCCGTCGACGCGAAAACAGGAAAACCGGCGGCCGGTGCCGACATCAAATACAACTACACGTATTACAATACGCAGAACAATACGGTTTGGGATGAAGGCCAGGGCCGTACCGATGAAAACGGTATGTTTAAAGCCGTGTTGAGAAACCCTAACACCAATCAATATAGCCAGCAGCACACGATGTTTGCGGTGGCCTCATTAGAAAGCAAACAGGCTTTTATTCAGAATTCTTACTACAATTACGGCCAAACCCGGGGAGAATGGTGGCTGTATGCGTTCAGTGACCGTCCCGCGTACCGCCCCGGTGAGGTCATTTCGTTTAAAGGACTCCTGCGCCGTTACAACGGTGTCACCTTCTCCGCTCCGGGTGGAACGCAGGTCAAGGCCCGCATTTACAATGCGCAGGGCAGTCAGGTCAAGGAAGCTAATTACACGCTCAACGCTTACGGTTCTTTTGACGATACATTGACGCTCGATGAAAAAGCGGTGCTCGGCGAATACCGGATGGAGCTTTATTCCGTCGACGGCAACACGCATTTGTCGAGCGCGGTTTTGTTCCGTCTCGAAGAGTATAAGCTTCCCGAATTTACCGTCGATGTCCGCCCGGAACCGAAAGATGACGGCGCCGCAAAAGGTTATCGTCTGGGCGACACTGTTAAAGTGGAAATCGACGCGCAATATTATTTCGGCGGGCCGGTGGCCAACGCGCAGGCGGAATATCTGGTGTACCAGGAAGCATATGTGCACACCTACGATCCGCCCAAGGATTATCCCTGGTATTACGAAATCAACACGCGTTACAGAGATTATGGCTATAACCGTCAATTAGTGAAGAAAGAAAAACTGGTGACGGACGCCGAAGGCAAGGCGCATTTCACGATCGAAACGCCTAAAGATTCAGGCGCTGATTTAAATTATCACATCGAAGTGCGCGTCGTTGATCAGAGCCGCCGCGAGATCGTCGGGTCCAGCGATATTAAAGTAACCAAGAACGCGTTCTTTGTCGACATGCGGGCCAAGCAGAGTTTATACAGTCCGGGCGATAAGGCGCAGATCGCGATCAAGACTATGACGGCCAACGATGAACCAGTGTCCGTGGAAGGCAAAGTGACCGTCAAGATCAACAGCTGGCGCGAGCCGAAGATAGCGGCGGGCAATACGGTCCCAGCCGGATATGACGGCCGCGAGATGTTCACTAAATTTGTAAAGACCAATGAACGCGGAGAGGCGGTCTTCGAATTCGAGCCCGGCCAAGATGGTTATTATTCCGTTGAGTTCACCGGTTTTGACGACGGGCGCGAGGTCAAAGGGGTGGCGAACGTATTTGTGTGCTCGAAGTCAAGCCGCGATATCGGCTACCGATACGGCGGTCTGCAGATCATCACTGAAAAAGACACCTATCAGGCAGGTGAAACGATGCGCGCGATGATTGTCGCCGACAAACCGGACACTTGGGTGCTTTTTACCGGCGAGGCCGATGAAATTGTGGAAGCGCAGGTCCTTCATTTGGAAGGCAGCGTCAAACTGATTGAAATTCCGGTCACGGATAATTTCATCCCGAATATTCATTTGTCCGCGCTTAGTGCCGATCATTATCAATTGAAGATTGCTTCACTTGAAGTGATCGTTCCGCCGGTCAAAAAGTTTCTCAACGTCAAAATCATCTCCGACAAACAAACGTACAGCCCGCAGGAAAAAGGTTCCTTCGAAGTCTTAGTGACTGACCAGGAGGGAAAGCCTGTGAGTGCGGAGATTGCACTCGGTCTTACGGACGCGTCGGTGTATTACATCCAGAATGAATTTGCTCAGGATATCCGCCAGTTTTTTTACGGAGAAAAACGCCCGCTTACCATTCAGACGCAGGCGAGTTTTTATCAGCGTCCCTATGTCCGCCTTGTCCGTTCCGATAAGAATGAGCTGATATCCGACGAAGAATTGTCTAATCGCCAGAAGAACGGCGCCGATGCCAATCAGACGATGGTGACGGGGGCTGTGGATGCATTGAGTAAGGATGGTGCCGGAGGATTCGCCGGCGGCCGTGAAATGGAACAGGATTTTAGGAAAGAAAAATCCAGTATGATGCGGGCGTCGGCGCCGGCATCCGAAGTCGCTTCTATGGAAGATAAAGCGTCTCCCAAGCGCCGTCTGAATGTCGCCCAGGCCAAGAAGGCGGGAAATAAGCTGGAAGAAGCTTTCAAACAGGATGCTGATGGGGCCCCGTTAGCCGAGGCACAGCTGAGAACAGACTTCCGCTCGACGGTGATCTGGCAGCCGTCTATTGTGACGGATGCAGAGGGCAAGGCAACGATCAATGTTCAATTCCCTGATTCTTTGACTACCTGGCGAGCCACCGCGCGCGCGGCCACGTGGGATACGGCGATCGGCAACATCACCCATGAAGTCAAATCACAGAAAGAACTGATGGTGCGTCTGCAGGCGCCGCGCTTCTTTACCGAACGCGACATGGTTGTCGTATCGGCACTCATCGACAACATGTCGGATGAAACGCTGACGGTTTCGCCTGTTTTGCAGACCGAAGGGATCAATGTCACAGGACTTTATGTCGACGGGAAATTTGTCAAAGGAGAGGCCAAGGCGCTTGTGGTTCCCGCGCATGGCCAGGCCCGTCAGGATTGGGCTGTGACCGCGGAAAAAGCGGGAACAGCCAAGATCACCGTGACGGCTAGGTCGCAGAAATTTGCCGACGCGATGGAGCGTTCCTATCCGGTCATTCCGCACGGCATCGAAAAGTTCCTGGCCCAGGCGCTGGTCTTAAAGAGCGATGGACAGGCCGAGCAGACCAGAGAAATCACTATTAATATTCCGAAAGAACGTATTAAGCAATCGACGGGTCTTCAAATTACCCTTTCTCCGTCGATGGCGGCCAATCTTTTGGACGCGCTTCCTTATCTGGCCGATTATCCGTACGGTTGCGTCGAGCAGACCATGAGCCGTTTTCTACCGGCGGTGATCGTGCGCAAAACCATGCGGGATCTCGGTCTCTCGGCCCAGGATGTGGAGACGTATATCAGCGATGTGATGCAGCCGAGGAATGATCCGCAAGGGCATCCGCAGCGCCGCACCGATACGACATATTCCCACGTCGATCAGATGACCAAGGACGGATTGAAACGTCTGTATGATTTTCAGCATACCGACGGAGGATGGGGCTGGTGGAAGGACGGCGACAGCGACCGGTTTATGACCGCTTACGTTGTGTGGGGTTTGAGCCTCGCGCGCGAGGCAGGCATTGATGTGACCGGAAATGTTTTGGGACGCGCCGTTGAATTCCTCCAGAAAAATATTGTCGAGGAAGAAAACAATCCGGACATGCTGGCGTGGATGCTTCACGCGATGGCCTATGCCGATTCCAAGAGCGTTTTTGAAGACAAACAGAGAACGCGCCTTTGGGATATGAGGGACAAGCTCAATCCGTATTCCCGCGCGCTCTTCGCTCTGTCTGAAAACCGTCGGGGAAATCAGGAAAGAAGCCGCACGCTGGCACAGAATCTTATCAATGGCATCGATGAGGATAAAACCAATGGAACGGCTCACTGGGGCGAGTCGGGCATCCATTACCGCTGGAGTGAGGGCGGAGTGGAAGCGACCGCGTTCGTGGTCAAAGCCCTCGCTGTCATCGATCCGCAAAGCGCGTATCTTGATCCTTCGGTCAAGTGGCTTTCCTTGAACCGCCGCGGCGGACGATGGAAAAATACGCGCGATACGGCGATCGCGATCCTTTCTCTGGCCGATTATCTGAAAGCCTCGAAAGAATTGTCTCCGGAGTACACTTATAAAGTTCTGCTTAACGGAAAACCGGTGAGAGAAGGGGCGGTCAATGCGCAGAACGCGTTATCATTTGGCCGCATCATCGATATCCCTGCGGACCAGATCCAGGACGGTGAAAACACGATCAAGGTGATCGTCAACGGCAAAGGCGCGTTGTATGCCTCGGCCTACGCCAAGTATTTCACTCTGGAAGAAGGCATCACAGCCGCGGGCAATGAAATCTTTGTCGAGAGAAAGTATTTTAAGCAGTCCGTCGCTGAAACGCTCCTGAAGGGTTACACCGAGGGCTGGGCGCCTTTGAAGGACGGCGATGAACTCAAAAGCGGCGATCGCGTCCGGGTGGATATCACTCTGGAGGCAAAGAACAATTATGAGTATCTGATTTCTGAAGATTATAAACCCGCCGGGCTGGAAGCGGTCGCTCTGCAAAGCGGAAGCGCCACGGCTGTTATGCTGGACCGCAGCGGCCGCGA